>JAUVRN010000084.1 GCA_030597645.1 Candidatus Zixiibacteriota bacterium | reverse complement strand
GCCAGGAACATGAAAACGACCAACATTGCGACCATGACTTCTCACCTCCGCGTGTCCCTGCTCTATTCGGAGTCGGTCACGCGACCGTTTGTAGTCGCATCTGGCATGCCGACTCGTGATATTTTTCACAAGTATTGCAACCCGTTGTATTAGAATGGTTTCCACCATGCCTGCCTGTTCTGATGGAGAGGCGCCATGGGCGCTCTTGTTTAATTCGTTTACGTGGCTGGCAGTCAAAAAAGTGAATGCTATGCCCGTCAATGAGTTACGTGCTCTGTGAAGCGTTTAATCCGACAACATTGATGGTTTCAAATGTTGACACTTGTACGAAAGGAAAAGGCGACGAACGTGACCGTCGGCCGTCCCAGAGTCAACAGATCAGCAACTTAAGGCCCTTAACCTGCTGCAGGAGGCGACGATACAAATAGAGAAAATTTTCACATTCCCGTTGAATATTACAACACTTTGCCGTATTGTCTGATAGACGCAGAATCGATCTGCGGGGGGCAAAATGTTCAAGTCACACGGAATGGCAAGAAGGCTGTTCGCCTTTTTGTTCGTCTTGATGGCCGCCGGTTTCGGGGCCTTCGCCTATCTCTCCGCCTCCGCTCACATCCGCCAGCTTGAGTCGGAACTCACGGCTGCCGGCAACAGATCGGCGGATCTCGTGGTACGCTCGGCGGACTACGCCATGCTGCGAAATCAGCGCGAGCTGCTCACGCGGATGATCCGCGACATCGGATCCGAGCCGGGGATCGAAGTGGTGCGGATCTACAACAAGCAGGGAGAGATCTCGGCCTCATCACAGGCCGACGAAGAGGGTACCGTGGTCAACATGCAGGCCGAGGCCTGCAACGCCTGCCACGTGGGAGACGCGCGTCCCCGACGCGTTCCACAGCGTGAAATGAGCCGGATCGTCGAGGGCGAGGGCCATCGCAGTCTCGGCGTCATTCGCCCGATCTACAATCGCGACGATTGCTCGGGACCTCCCTGTCATGCGCATGTCAGCGAGGCGTCCGTGCTCGGCCTGCTCGAGATTCGCATGAGTATGGACCACGTGGACGCGGCGGTGGCACAGACCGAGCGGCAGGCCCTCATTATCGGTGTACTGCTGGTGATTCTCGTAGCCGGCGCGGCCGGATTCTTCGTGCATCAGATGGTACATCGTCCCCTTCTCAACCTGGCCAGTGCCACGCGCGCAGTAGCGCAGGGCAAGTTGAACGTGCGGCTCCCGGCGCGGGGCGCGTCCGAGCTGGCCGCGGTAGCCCATGATTTCAACGACATGGCATCGGCCCTGGAACGCGCACAGCAGGAAAACCGGCGCTGGGCCGACACACTCGAACGCCGGGTAGAGGAGAAGGCCGAAGAGCTGAAACGCATGCATCAGCGGATGCTTCACGTGGATCGCATGGCCAGCCTCGGCCAGCTGGCCGCCACCGTGGCCCACGAACTCAACAATCCGCTGGCAGGCATCCTGACCTACGCGCGGCTGCTGTTGCGTCGCGGCGACGAGTCGTCGCCGGGACGGGAGGAGCTCCGATTCATCGCGGACGAAACACAGCGATGCGGGCAGATCGTCAAGAACCTGCTCCTGTTTGCGCGGGAAGGCATCGGCCAGACCGGGCCACATGATCTCTCAACCCTTGTAACCGAGGGCATCAACGTCGTACGACATCATTTTGAGCTGGCCGGCGTGACGCTGCAGACTCAGCTCGCTCATGTAGAGATCACGTGCGACGATGCCCAGATCCGCCAGGCCGTGGTGGCGCTGCTCATGAACGCCATCGAGGCGATGCCGGATGGCGGCGAGCTGGGCGTCGAAGTGAATTCGGTCGCGGGCGGGGCCACGGTGACGATCCGGGACACGGGCATCGGCATTGCCGCTCCCGACCGTCCGCATATATTCGAGCCGTTCTTTACCACCAAGAGCTCCGCGCAGGGCGTCGGGCTCGGTCTGGCG
Organism: Candidatus Zixiibacteriota bacterium; assembly: GCA_030597645.1. Classification (GTDB taxonomy): domain Bacteria; phylum Zixibacteria; class MSB-5A5; order JAUVRN01; family JAUVRN01; genus JAUVRN01. The sequence goes on along the minus strand of JAUVRN010000084.1, from coordinate 5,464 downwards.
GTCGTGTACGGCATCGCCGCTCAGCACGATGGCCGGATTGAAGTCGAGTCGACACCCGGAGAAGGCTCGCAGTTCACCATGTACCTGTTGCTTCCTCCCTCGGCCGGAATGTCGCGAAAGGATGAATCCCATGCCTGAGACCATCAAGGTAGACCACCAGACGGCTCGACTCCTGGTGGTGGATGACGAAGCCGTAGTGCGCACTTCGCTGTCACGCTGGTTCGAGGAGGATGGCTACCAAGTGGCCGCCGCCTCCGACGCAGCCGAGGCCCTGCGCTTCTTGCAACTACAGCAATTCGATCTGGCGCTCGTGGACATTCGCATGCCCGGCATGGACGGCATGGAGCTGCAGGAACGCCTGCGTCAGGTCTGCCCCGATCTGCTGGTCATCATCATTACCGCGTTCGGGTCGGTGGACACGGCCGTACAGGCCCTGAAGCAGGGTGCCTTCGACTACGTGACCAAGCCGGTGGATCCCGATCATCTCTCGCACATCGTTAAGAATGCGCTGGCCCAGCGCAAGTTGACCGAGGACAAGTCACGCCTGGAGAGTGAGGTAAGTCGCCTCGCATCGTCCGGCGAATTCAAGGGAGAGTCGGACGGGGCCCGCAAGGTCAAGGAACTGGTCACCACCGCGGCACCGACCGACACGACCGTGATGATCCGGGGCGAATCGGGCACAGGGAAGGAACTCGTGGCGCGCGCACTCCACATGGGCTCGCCGCGGCGCTACTTCCCGTTCATCCCGCTCAACTGCGGCGGGTTTACGGATTCGTTGCTCGAGTCGGAGCTGTTCGGACACGAAAAAGGCGCCTTCACAGGTGCGCACTACCGGCGCAAGGGCAAGCTCGAGCTGGCCGACGGCGGGACGCTCTTTCTGGACGAAGTGGGCAACGTATCAATCAAGATGCAGATGGACTTGCTGCGCGTGCTGGAGAGCAAGCAGTTTGTGCGTGTGGGCGGCACGCGCACGGTTGAGGTTGACTTTCGCACGATCTGTGCCACCAACCGTGATCTGGAAGCCGCCATGCGCAGTGGTGAATTTCGCGAAGACCTGTATTACCGTCTCAACGTGTTCGTCATCAACGTGCCGCCCCTGCGCGAACGGCGAGAGGACGTGTCCATGCTGGCACAGCATTTCCTGTCGGAGTACGCACGGGCTACGAACAAACCGGTGGAGTCGATTGATACGGATGCGATGCATTGCATGATGGAGTATCGCTGGCCCGGCAACGTCCGCGAGCTGGAGAATGCCATCGAGCGCGCCGTGGTCGTGTGTCCCAGCCGGAGCATTCGCATCGACGATTTGCCCGAGGACATCCGGCACTCGCCGGACCATCCGGACGATCTGTCCCTCGAATCCATGGAGAAACGGCACATGGCAGACGTGCTCCGGCGCACGGGCGGCAATGTCACACGCGCAGCGGCGATACTCGGTATCAACCGGGTCACGCTGTACAACAAGATCCGCAAGTACAGCCTGCGGTAGCGGCCGTGGGACCGATCCTGATCGTCGCCGTGGGGCGCGTGCACCCGGGCGGATTGACGGCGCTTGCGCATCGCCTGCACACCCTGTTGCGAACGCCGGTTTCAGAGACCATCCCCGACATCGACCCGCAATCTGCTTTCGATCCATCCCGACAGCAGTATCGATCGGACCTGCTGCTTGAACTGATCGCGGATCGTGCCCCGGCCGACGGCAAGGTGTTGGGCGTCGTGAGTCACGACCTGTTCATACCGGTGCTCACGTACGTGTTCGGGGAAGCCGAGCTGGGTGGGCGTGCTGCGGTGGTGTCGACCTTTCGGCTGCACAATGAACTCTACGGGCTCGAAGCCGATGCCGTGCTCCTGCACGAGCGCCTGGTCAAGGAAGCCATGCACGAGCTGGGCCACACAGTGGGGCTGCTGCACTGCTACACACCCGGCTGCGTGATGCAACCGTCTTCCCACACGGATCTGGTGGATGTGAAATCAGAGATGTTCTGCCGGAACTGTGCGCTGCAGGTGGGGCTGGAGCCGCTTCCTACGAGCCCGGTGCAGTAGTGTCCTGAGTCAGAAGTTCCTTACACTAGAGGTCGGGCGCCCCGGCTGTCCCTTCGAAGTCCTCTTGCTGGTGATGTCGCACATCCGGTGATCGCCTCTTCGCAGGCTCAGATCCTGGCTTGGAGCTCGGATATGAACCGGGTTTCGTTGGGACGGTCGTCCTGGTACATATGCCACTCCACGTTGGTTCGCCAGCGCATGAGCTCGCCGAAGAACAGCGAGATGCCGCCGGTCACCAGAGACACGGCATCGTTACCTATGTCCAGATTCGGGTCCAGTACGTCGTACCGGGCCTCAGGCTGCACCGCCGTGATCAGGGGTTCATCACCGCCGATCTTCCTGTGCCAGTTCACGGCGAACTGCCAGCCCACACAGGTCGGCGCGGAGAACGAGGAAAGGGCGTCCGTGAAACCGGACCAGTTGTCGCCGGCAAGGACTTCGGCCCAGAAACTCCAGGGGCCCGACTTGATTTGCGTGTCGGCGCCCCAGGCGACGAAGGTCCTGGACCGGTGTAGCACGCCGGCCGTATCCGTGTAATTGCCCCCCACGTTGCGGGTCGATCCGCCGGCCGCGATGCGCACGCGCGTGTCCTTGCCGAAATGCCCTGCCAGCCTGCCCACTACGTCCTTGCCGCGGTTGCTCAGGTCGGTCTGCTGTTCAAACAGCTCATCGCCGATACTGACGTCGGCCTCACCGGCGCCGGAGAAGATGCCGAGCGAGGCCTGGTAGGGGTGTTTGGGGTTGCCGACTACGGCCATGAGCCCCTGAGATCGGCCAATGTAACCGAGCACCCGTGTCGCGACCCGGTTGGTCAGGCCGCGATTGATCACCGGCACCGCGGACGAGGAGAACATCTCCTCCTGGGAAATGGGTCGCTTGAATTGACCGGCCTGGATCGTCAGCAACCGCGAAACGTCTACCGCGACAATGGCGTCCTTGATCATCCTGCTGGAGACGAAGTCGATTTCCATCATCCACCAGGCCTGCCTGGTCAGTTCGGCCTTCCACTTGATGCGCGCGCGGCTGACGAAGAACCCGTTGTTCACCAGGTTGTCTGGAACGTTGTCCCAGTAGGTGTATCGTGCCTGCGTGTAGCCTGAGACTCTCAGCTTTTCTGCCGCTCTTGAAAACACATCACCTGCCTGCGCCTCGGACGTCATCAGTCCTGCTGCAGCTAGGATCGCCAGTACGTGTTTGATCCTCATGATGCTCCCGTCATTGTGAACTGAAATCAGGAATCACTACCCACCCTCATATGTGGCACGGAGCTAGGATGCTCGACACCGCGGTCATTCTGGTGACTGACCAGCAGGCAGCACCTTCCGCAACACCAGGTATCCGAATACACCGGACAGCAGGGAAGCGGCCAGGATGCCGATCTTGGCTTCGGCGATAAGCGTGGCATCGGAAAACGCCAGTTCGGCGATGAATATCGACATGGTGAACCCGACACCGGCCAGGCAGCTGGCGCCCCATATCTGAGCCCAGGATACGCCCGCAGGCATCTCCGCGCGGCCACTGCGAATGGCCAGCCAGGCCGCGCCGGTCACCCCGATCTGTTTGCCGACGAATAGACCGATGATAATGCCCCACCCAATGGGGTTGGTCGTCATTGCATTGAGCGTCTCGGCATCGAATCGGACCCCTGCGCTGACCAGGGCGAACAGCGGAATGATCAGAAACGACTGTACGGGATGCAGCACCTTCTCCAACTCCAGGCCGGCCGGGATCATGTCCTCGACTGCGACGTAGATCCGACTGAGAGCTCGCATCTGCTTTGTGTCCGCGATCATGCTCTCGCGCGTCAGCGTGCCTTCCTGTAACTCCTTGAGATTGTCCCGCACGTCACTCAGGAAGGTGGAGGGGTCAAGTCTGGCACGAACCGGTACAAGTAATGCGACCAATACACCGGCAATGGTTGCATGGATACCTGAGGCCAGCACGCCAGCCCACGCACCTACGGCGAGCAGGATGTAGATCCATGCTGCCCGGACGCCCGCCCTGTTGGCGAGCACGATCAGGAACATAAATCCGCCGGCCACGCCCAGCGCGAGGATGCTGATCTGCTCGGTGTAGAAGACGGCGATTACGATGACGGCGATCATGTCGTCGGCGATCGCCAGTGCGGTCAGGAAAACCTTGAGGCCGATCGGCACGCGCGATCCCAGGAGGGCGAGGATGCCCAGTGCAAAGGCGATGTCGGTGGCCATCGGCACGCCCCAACCCGGGCTGCCCGGTCCGCCGGCGTTGAGCGATGCATAGATGATGGCCGGGACGATGGCGCCACCGATGGCCGCCGTGACGGGCAACGTCGCCTTGCGTAGCGTCGACAGCTCTCCGACCACGATCTCACGTTTGATCTCGAGACCGACGACGAAGAAGAAGATGGCCATGAGTCCGTCCATGACCCAGTGCTGCAGCGACATCTTGAAAATGGCACCGCCCCACCCTACGCCGATGTAAGTGTGGATCCACTCGAAGTAGGTGTCGGCCCAGGGCGAGTTGGCCCACACCAGAGCTACGGCCGTGAAGCCCATGAGCACGAACGCACCCGCAACCTGCGAGTGGAAGAAGCCGGCGAACATGTCGCCGGAATGGCCGTTGCGGTCTGATGGCATGTCAGGGTTTCCTCAAAGTACTGTTGTGAACCCGGGCGAAGATACCATGCCTCGCCTCGCGGACGCAACCGTTCAGGGCACGCGGCCAGGCCGCTAAAGCCGTTGCCTCGCAATGGCTGTGATGTTTGCTTCCGACCGATGTGGGTGGTGTCAAGGGGCCGGGGCCGATTCGCTGATCCGCATACTTGCAGAAGGAGGCACACGACGCGAATCTCGACCAAGTTCACAGGGGCGCTGTTTGTCGTCGCCACGGCGGGTCGGGCGTCCTTCATCGCTCCGGTCCTGGGATGACGACGTGGTCGGCGTCGCCATAGACAACGATGGGTGGACTTTTCAGCTCACGTATCTCTATCTCACGCAGCCGCTGGTAGTATTATCGTTGAGTGATTGATGCCTGCATCGCAGACCTCTCGACGTTCGAGGCTATGTGTTGCCTTCGCCCTCGCCTGTGTGATACTGCTTCTCGTCGCCAACACATCGGTGGCCCAGATCCCCGAGTTTGGCGAATTCCACACCTGGACCGACCTCGCGACGATTTACAATGTCGGGCACGGATTCCGTTACGACGGCGACTATGGTATCCGGGGCCTCCTGACGGATCCTAACTGGACGCTGATATATCTGCGGCCCTCTGTACGGTACAACGCCAAAGACTGGCTGCTCCTGCACGGAGGCTTTGCACTGTTCTACAACTTTTTCAAGGATGTGGAGGACCTGCCCGAACTGCGGCCGTGGATCGGCGTTCGCCTCGTGGGTCCAAGACCCGGCGGTTACACCATCACCAACTATTTCAGACTCGAGGG
>JAUVRN010000225.1 GCA_030597645.1 Candidatus Zixiibacteriota bacterium | reverse complement strand
CGTTGTCCGGCTGAATGTCGACCGCTCTCTTGATCAGATCGAGCGCTTCGGCCAGCCGCAGACCACGGTCGGCCCACATATAACCCAGGTAGTTCAACGCCGGCGCGTGCTCCGGTTCGAGCGCGATGAGGCGTTCGAAAGTGGTCACGGCCTCGTCGAAGTGGTCGCCCTGCTCCAGTGCGGCACCTAGCCCAAACAGCAATCCCGCGTGATCGGGTCGGTGATTCAATGCCGTGCCATATAGCGACACGGCAGAATCATGCATACCCTGCTGGTTATATAGGAATCCCAGGGCCAGGTACCCTTCGACCAGCGAGTCTGCCAGGTGAATGCTCTGGAGATACTGCGCCTCGGCCGTGGCCGTATCACCCCGTTCCTGTGCAATCCGGCCCAGCAGGAAGCGGCCCAGGGCATCGTCACCGTAGCGCGTGATCCAGTCGGTGAGATGAACCTCGGCCGAATCGAGCTGTTCGGCGTCGTACTCCAGAATGGCGATCCGATACAGCACGTCCGGCTCATCGGGAGACAGCTTGAGTATCTGGCGCGCTTCGGCGAGTGCCTCCTCTGCCAGTTCCTGCTGCAACAGGTAGTAGAAAAACCGCCTCCGCAACTCGGTATTGTAGTAATTCAGCTCCACCGCGTGGCGATAGTACACAAGCGCCGAATCGGGCTCGTCCCGTTCGCTCCAGATCTGGGCGAGACCCAGCATTACACGTGTGGCCTTCTGGCTGGAATCGCTGACCACCGCGCGGCGGAACCAGGATTCTGCCTCCTCGGTCTGGCCCGTCTGCAGTTTGAGGAATCCGAGGGTCTCATACACCGCCGGATCGGGGCGCAGCTCGGCCACGCGCTCCAGGGCGGCCATCTGCTGTACCGTATCCCCCGCGATGCGGTAGACGTTGGCCAGAAACTGCCAGACGTGGACGTTGTCCGGTTCGACCGTGGCCCACTCTTCGTACACGGCCTGGCGTCGGGCCTGACTTCGCGTCCGTGCGTACACCTGGGCCAGAAATGATAGTACTTCCGAATCGCGCGGGCGGATGCTCTCGGCGGTAATGGCCGCTTCGTCGTAGCGTCCCTCGCGGGCGTAAGCCTGGGCCAGGGCCAGGCGGATTGCCCGGGAGCCCGGATCATAGGTCAGGGCCCGCCTGTACTGTATCACCGCACCCGAATCGTCGCCGGTCGACGCCAGGTAATTGCCCGTCGTGAAGTAGTGATACGCTTCAGGAATGAGCGGCACACGTTCTTTGGTCTGCGCGGGCTCGTCCGATGGAGCGTCTCCGCGCACGGCCAGACTCGAGGCACAGCCGGACGCAAAGAGAAGGAACGCACCGCAGAGAACAACCGCGAGAACCTGCCGCGGGACATTGCTCATCGAAATACGGCGCCCGTGTGCGGACAGGGTCGGCCGCCTACGACGTGATCCTGTAGCTCGGCGCGAATTCATGATGGTCCGGTGGCTCTTCCGCGCGATGCGACTTCGTGCGCTCCGATAGAAAATCGAACATCGCCTCCACCGCCGCCGTAAACTCCCGACCGCGGCGCGGCATGGCGGCCGCGGCGACCTTCTTGGCTCGTTCGAGGTCGAACTCCTCGAACCCGTGGGCGCCGCCCCACATGAAAGACGGAATGTGTTTGATGCGTGGCATACCACCGCCGAAGATATTCGTCGCAAACCCTACCACGGTACCGGTATTGAGCAGGGTGCCGATCCCGGTCTTGACGTGATCACCCAGGAAACAGCCGACTTTGGTCAATCCGGTGTCCACCTGGCCCATGGGCAATGTAACCCGCACGGGACCGTAGTTGTTCTTGAGATCACTGTTGGTCGTCAGCGCGCCGAGATTCACCCACTCTCCCACATAGGCGTGCCCGATGAAGCCGTCGTGATACTTGTTGCTGTATGCCTGGAAGATCGACTGCTCCACCTCGCCACCGACGCGGCAGTGTGGACCGATCGTCGTGCCCCCACGGATTTTGCCGCCGCACAACAGAACACCGTTGCAAATGGCCGCGGGCCCCTCTATGCGCGTGTGTGCCTGGATCCGCACGTTCTCCCCGATCAGAATCGGACCTTCCCGAGCGTCGAGACAGACCTGGGCATCGATCTGAGCCGACTCTGCCACCAGCACCTGCTCGGGCGCGTAGACGGTGAGCCCTTCACCCGGCTCCACGTCAATCATGGAGGGCCACTCCTTGGCCAGGAGATGTCCGTCCTCTTCGATCATCCGAGGATTGGCGTCCACGAGCTCCCAGAGATGGGTGAAACGGACCGTCTCACCCTGCAGCGGTGTGATGTGCGAAGAATCAACGCGATCAGGCTCCCACCGATGTCCGCGTCCGTCCCGCAGCCAGGCGTCGGCGTTGTCCGGGGCGACGGCCACCAGCCGGCCCTCATGCTCGATCGCACCTCCCAACGGCAGATCGCGAACCAGTTGAACGAAGTCGCGGGACGGCCAGTAGCGACCGTCCACCAAAATGGCGTCGTCCACCGGACCGGGCGATTCGGTGGACCGAATGGTGCGAATCTCGGCGTAGTGATCGGCGATCGGCCTGGGTGCGATCAGGCCGATCCGGTCCTCACCCATGTAGTGTCGCCAGCGCTGCCATGTGGTGAAGAACCCACAGCGCAGCATAGCGAACGGACGGGAAAGCGTCAGCGGATACCCGTCACAGGGATCCCCGGCGTCGACCAGCCAGACGGTGGTGGGCACCTTTACTCCTCGCGGTAGTCGGACGGCTTCATGCCATCCACTTAATTAGATCGCCCATCCGGGCCAATCCTTTGACGGGCTGCCCTGGACGGAACGGCGGGATGAGGAAACCACCCCCCTGAGGGCGCCCGCCGGCCACCTCAATCGTCTGCGGCGATCTGCTCCTTCAAGCCGGGAATGACGCCTTCCGCCTGCTTCACCGTGGCACTGGCGCCGCGCTTCCCCTTGCCCACCTGTACGACCTGCTCGTACTCGGCGAGCGCGTCGGAGAGCTTGCTCTGGTAGTGGAGGGAAATGGCCAGGTTGAAGTGCGCTTTGTAGTTCTTCGGCTCTATCCGGACCGCACCCTTGAACGCGTCCTCGGCCTCCTCGAAGTCCTGACGTTCGAGCTGCAGATTGCCCAGGTTGTAGTACGCCGCGAACATATTCGGGTCGGCCTTGATCGCCGCCTCGTAGGCCTTCACAGCCGACTTGTTCTTCTTGAGATTCTTGTTGGTCTCTGCCAGACGCAACTGGGCCTGTGCGTTATCCGGGTGCACCGCGACGAAGGCCATGTAGTGCTCACGTGCCGATGCATACTCACCGTCCTCGAACAGGGCCGTGGCCAGGAAACGATGCGCCTCGATCAGGTTCGAATCGAGCGCGAGAGCCGTATTCAACGCCGGGACAGCCTTGGAGTAGACTTCCTGGGCGACATAGGCATTGCCCAGGTAGAGGTAGCCATTGGCGTTGTCCGGCGACAACTCGGTGGCCAATTCAAGCTGCGTGGCCGCGTCGCCGAACTTCTTCTGCTGGATATAGAGCTGTCCCAGCTCGATGTACGGTTGACCCCAGTCGGCCTGCGCCGTGATGGCCGCTTTCAGCTGTGCCTCGGCGGTCGCCAGATCGCCCCCCTTGTAGGCTTCCACGTACGCATTGTACGCTTCGGTCGCCTCGGCTGTGGGTTCCACTTCTGCGTGGACACCGGTGGCGATTCCCACCACGAGCGCTACAAAAATAAATCTCTTACGCATGCAGGCATGTCCTCCCTGTTGCGGCCCGGTATCATTATACGCGCGACGGCGAGATTTGCTCAGCCGTCGGCCATTTCCGTCTTGAGGGACTCGAGCCGTTCTTGCACGGCCGAATCCGAGATTGCAATCATCTGTGCGCAGAAAATAACGGCGTTGGCAAAACCGCTCGGCCCGATGGCCATCGTGGCGACCGGCACACCGGCGGGCATCTGCACAAAACTGTAGAGTGCGTCGGCCCCCCCCAGGGAGGATCCGCCGATGGGTACGCCCACTACCGGCAGGGTCGTATGCGCCGCCACGACACCGCCCAGGTGTGCCGCCATGCCGGCTACGCAGATTACGGCCTTGTATCCCGCGGACCGCGCCTCGCGTGCCAGCGTGGTGGTTCGCTCGGGTTGCCGGTGGGCCGAACTCACCTTGAGGTCATAGCTGAGCTGGAGACGCTCGAAATAGGGCAACCCCCGCTCGAGGTGCGGTTTGTCCTTGTCGCTTCCGAGCAATACGAGGATATCTGCCACACTTATCTCCTCTGGGTCACGCCCTGTTCAGAGAGCGCTTTGAAGCCGATGTCGCGCCGGTAATGCACGCCGTCGAACCGAATGCGCTCGACTTCCTGATACGTGCGCGAGACCGCGGTCTGGAGGTCTTTGCCCAGGGCCGTCACCCCCATAACGCGACCGCCGTTGGTGACGTAATGATCGCGAACCCAGCGGGTTCCCGCGTGAAAGCAGACCACCTCCCCGTCTCGTTCCTGGGG
>JAUVRN010000060.1 GCA_030597645.1 Candidatus Zixiibacteriota bacterium | reverse complement strand
GGCTCCGTGGTAGAGGGGCTCGGCTTTGAACTGGTGGACGTGCAGGTCGCTCGTGGCGGGCGCAGGCGCATTGTGCGCGTGCTGGCCGATCGACCGGGGGGCGGCATCGCTCTGGCCGATTGCGCACGCATCAGCCGGGCGCTGGGCGCAGCCCTTGAGGCCACGGACGTGACGGATGGATCGTACACGTTAGAGGTCTCGAGTCCGGGTCTGGACCGTCCACTTGTTACGGCACGCGACTTTCAACGGTACGTGGGTGAGCACATCACGCTGCAGCGGACCGATGGACGAAAGCTCGAAGGCGCCCTCACGGCGGCGGACGAGTCGCAGGTGGTACTGGATGGTGGGGAGCCTATCCCCCGTACACAGGTAAAACATGGCACGCGTAACTACTAAGAAGACCGTCGGATCTTCCGGCGCCGACATCCTCGAGGCGCTCACGCAGATTGCGCGGGACAAGAGCCTCGAAATGAACTACGTCCTTGAGACCGTGGAGCAGGGCCTGCTCACTGCGGCCCGGCGCAAGTACGGTGACGCAGAGAACTTCCGCGTGGAGATCGATCGGAAGACCGGTCAGATCACGATGTATGCGGTGGTTCGCATCGTCGAGGAGATTGATGAGCCCGGTGCGGAAGTCACGACCGAGATGGCCGAGGCGTGGGGCTACAAGACGACGTTGGGCCAGGAGCTCGAGGTGATCGTGCCGTGGGACGAGTTCGGTCGCACGGCCATTGCCGCAGCCAAACAGCTGCTCATCCAGAAGGTACGCGAAGCCGAGCGCGAAAAGGTCGTAGCGGAGTACGCCGATCGCGTGGGCGAGCTGGTCACCGGTTCGGTTCAGCAGATCGACAAAGGCAACATCATCGTCCACCTGGGGCGCGCGGAAGCTATCGTACCTCTCAAGGAGCAGATACCGCGGGAGAAATACCGCCAGGGCGATCGCATCCGGGCGCTGATCACCGAAGTGCAGGCCAACGTCAAGGGGCCGCAGATTGTGCTGTCGCGAGCACATCCGGACCTGCTGCGCCGGCTCTTCGAACTGGAAGTGCCAGAGATATTCGAACGCATCATCGAGATCAAGGCCACGGCCCGCGAGCCGGGCGAACGGTCCAAGATCGCCGTCATGTCCGTGGACGACCGCATCGATCCGGTCGGGGCCTGTGTCGGTGTCAAAGGCGCCCGCGTGCAGGCGATCGTGCGCGAACTATCCAACGAACGTATCGATATCGTGCCCTGGTCTTCCGATCCGCAACTCTTTGTGACCCGCTCGCTGGCACCCGCCCGCGTGGTGGGGATCGACATGAACATCGCCGAAAAAGCCATGACGGTGATTGTCGAAGACGACAAGCTCTCGCTGGCCATCGGCCGCAACGGACAGAATGCGCGCCTGGCATCCAAGCTGACCGGCTGGCGCATCAATATCCTGTCCGAAAGTGATCACCTGGCCGTGCACGAGGAAATCGAGCAGACCGCTATCCCGCTGGAGGAGTTGCCGGGGCTGAGCGAAAAACAGCTGGCTAACCTGCGGGCGGGCGGCATCGAGACGATCCAGGCGCTGACCACCATCGACGACGAGAAGCTCATGGCTGTCGATGGGGTCGGGGAGAAGACGGCGGGCAAGCTCAGGCTTGTCGCGGTGGAGTTTCTCGAGGAGCTCGAGAAACTGGAATCGGAGCTCGAGTCCGAGGCCTTCGACGAGGGCGTCGACGAGGCGGAAGAGGACACCCAGGAGGAAGAGGTTGGCGAGCCCGAGCTCGCCCAGAAGGGCCGAGCCGAGGTCACGGAGGAATAGGCAGACGCTATGCGGGTGTACGAGCTGGCACGGAAGCACAAGATGTCCTCGGAGGAGATGGTAAAGCTCCTGCAGTCGATGGACTTTGTCCTCAAGAATCACATGAGCAGCGCTACCGAAGAGATGGGGACTCGCGTGGCCGACCATCTCCACCCCAAGCCGGCTGCGGCCCAGTCCGAGGAAGAGCCGGCGGCACGTCGCCGCAAACAGGGTCAACTCAAGACCCATCTTCAGGATCGCCTGGCGCGAGTACGCCAGCGCCTCCAGCAGCGCGAAGAGATGGCGCGACAGAAGGCGGAAATGCTCAAGAACGTGGTGTCCGCGCCGGAACGGCGTACCGATCCTGTACGCACCGATGCGCCCGAGTCCGAAGAGCAGGTGACCCCCCCACCGGAGGCAGCGGCCATTACACCATCCGCGGGATCCACCCCTCCCGTCACACCGGCTTCGCCCGCGGCAGAAGCACCGGCTGGGGCGTCGGTGCGGGCCAGGATCCGCGATGGCGAGCTGTTCAAACCCAAACTCGTACAGGCGGCACCCGCCAAGAAACCGGCGCCGGTCAAGCGGGCGGATCAGCGTCCAGGCACCCCTCAGCGTCCAGGGTCCCCCCAGCGTCCAGGCCCCTCTCAGCGCCCGGCCCCATCGCATTTGGCAGGAGGCCGAAAGCGCAAGCGCAGGAGGCGTCGCACGAGGGACCAGACCGTCGACCGCAAGGCCGTGGAGGCTACGCTCAAGCGGACCATGGCGGCCATGGACGGCACGGGTCGCAAGAAGCGTCGCGGCCGCGATCGATCGGGCGATGCTGCCGATGAGTTCGTCGAGCCCAGCAAGGAAGTCGTGGTGTCCGAGTTCTTGACCGTCGCCGAACTGGCCAAGCAGATGGATCTGCGACCGTCGGAGGTCGTCGCCAAGCTGATGGAACTAGGACAGATGGCCACGATCAATCAGCGTCTAGATTTCGACACCATCGAAATGGTCGCCCTCGAATTCGACTACGGGGTGCGCATGGCCGACGACGAGGTCATGGAGACGATCGAAGAAGAGGACGCCGAAGAGTCACTTCAACCCCGTCCTCCGGTGGTCACCGTCATGGGTCACGTGGATCACGGCAAGACGTCGTTGCTCGACTATATTCGCAAGGCCAACGTGATCGCAGGCGAGGCTGGCGGCATTACACAGCACATCGGCGCGTACAATGTTGAAACCGCGACCGGGGGCCGGATCACCTATCTCGACACGCCGGGTCACGAAGCATTCAGCGCCATGCGCGCGCGCGGCGCACAGGTTACGGACTGCGTCATCCTGGTCGTTTCGGCCACCGAGAGCGTCATGCCGCAGACCGTGGAGGCGATCAACCACGCCAGGGCGGCCGGCGTGCCGATCATCGTGGCCGTCAACAAGATCGATCTACCGGAAGCCAATACGGAGAAGGTGCGCCAGCAACTCACGGAGCATGGCCTCATTCCCGAGGACTGGGGCGGCAAGAACATATTCGCCGACATCTCCGCCAAGACAGGGGAGGGCATCGATAAGCTGCAGGAGATGATTGCGCTGCAGACGGAGCTGCTGGAGCTCAAAGCCAACCCCGATCGGCTGGCCATCGGTCATGTTATCGAGTCGGAGCTGGACAAGGGCAAGGGGCCCGTGATCAGCGCGCTGGTTCAGCGAGGAACGATGCGTATCGGCGATCCGATCGTCACCGGTCCGTTCGAGGGCCGTGTGCGAGCGCTCCTGGACGAACGCGAGAACCGGCTCACGGAGGCCGGACCGGGCATGGTCGTGCAGCTTCTGGGTGCGGGGGGCGTTCCGCAGGCGGGCGATTCCATCGTGGCCTACGAAAGCGACGAGGAGGCCCATCGCGTGGCGCAGTCCCGCTCCATACTCAAGCGCGAGCAGGACATTCGCCGCAAGGCAGGGGCCAGCGTCGGCGACTGGGTACGGCGTATCGCCGAGGGCGAGATCAAGGATCTCAAAGTCATCATCAAGGGCGACGTCGGAGGATCTGTCGAGGCGCTTTCCGATACCCTGGAACGCATCGAGCACCCGGATGTCAAGGTCAACGTCATCCATCGCGGGGTCGGGCGGGTCAATGAGTCGGACGTGATTCTGGCGGCGGCATCTGACGCAATGATTCTCGCATTCCACGTAGTGCCCGATGTCAAGGCTCGCGAAGTGGCCGCCAATGAACAGGTGACGATTCGCGAATACAACGTGATCTATGAAGTCGAGGAGGACATCAAGAAGCTCCTGGAGGGCATGCTGGGCGTTGACGTGCACGTAGAGGTCTCTGGACGCATCGAGGTGCGTCAGCTGTTCAAGGTGCCACGGATCGGCATGGTGGCGGGCTGTTACGTGCTGGAGGGTAATGTCAGCCGCGGCGCTCGTGTGCGCGTGGTCCGTGACGGCACCATCGTGCAGGACGACACCATCGACACACTGCGGCGCTTCAAGGAGGACGTGCGCGAAGTACAGACCGGGTTTGAGTGCGGCATCAAGCTGACCAATTTCCCCGACGTGAAGGTGGGCGATCAGTTCGAAATGCTGCGAGAGGTGGAGGTTGCGCGCACGCTGGCGTAGCGGTGGTCTATGGGCGCGGTCGTGGGGTGTCTCTACTTGGACTTGTTCATCTCCGAAGCACAATCTCTCAAGGACAAACGTCGTGTACTGCGCCGGTTCAAGGATCGGGCCCGTCAGAAGTTTCAGGTGGCCCTTGCCGAGGTGGGCGGCCAGGACCTCTGGCAGCGAGCCGAAGTGGTCCTGGTGGCCGTGTCGAACGAGCAGCAACAGGTAGACCGGATGCTGTCACACGTGGCCGAGTGGGCCGAGCAGGAACCGGGGTTCGTCGTCGCCGGGCGCAGATTGGAATGGCGGTAAACCATGGTATCCGAAGATCGTCAGAAACGTCTGGCCGACAACGTGACCCGGCTCACCGCGGAGATCTTGCTCACCGAGCTCAAGCAGCCGTTGCCGGGCGTGGTGACCATTACGTCCACGCAGCTGGCACGCGACCTGAGCCGGGCCCGCGTGTTCTACACATTTCTCGGCACAGAGGCGGAACGACGGGAAGTCGCCCGCCGCCTGGGGCGGGTGCGCACTTTCGTGAAACGCGAAGTCGGGAACCGGCTGCATTTGCGCGTGACGCCCGACCTTTCCTTTCAATACGACGAATCCGCCCAGAAGGGCGCCGAGGTACTCCGGCTCCTTTCGGAACTGAAGCAGAATGAGCGACATAGCGGCGACGATACGGAGTAAGCTCTCCGGCGCGCAGCGCGTGCTTCTCATGGGGCACCGCGATCCGGACGGCGACTCGGCCGGCAGCATCCTGGCGCTCGCCGCCCCACTTGGGGATCGGCAGATCTACTGCTACTCCCACGGTGCCCTGCCGTACCGCTACCAATTCCTCGATCCCGACGGTCGCCTGACCGACCGTATCGATACCACGTTCGAGCCCGACGTCGCCGTGGCCATCGAATCACCGGGACGTGATCGGCTGGGCGACGGGTTACGCATGCTGATTCCGGCCACGACGCTGATCAACATCGACCACCATCACGACAATGAAGCGTACGGCGACATCAACTGGCTCGACCCGGATGCCGCGGCGTGCGGTGAGATGATCTTCGAATTGCTCCAGGGGGCTGGAGGTTCCGTCGACTCGTACAGCGCGACGTGTCTCTATACGGCCATCCTGACCGACACCGGCCGGTTTCAGTATCGCGGTACAACCGCCCGCACCCTTTCCATATGCAGCGAGCTTGTTCGGCGTGGAGCCAATCCGGCGGACATCACGCGGCAGGTGTATTTTGGAATGCCGATGTCGTACCTGCGCCTGATGAGGGCGGCGCTCGACGGTATGGAATCGGTGGCCGACGACCGGGTGCTGGCGCTTACCCTGCTTCCTGAGGACTTCGAGCGGGCCGGTGCGTCACCGCAAGACGCGGAGGGGATCATCGATCTTACGCTGGTCTCCGACCATGTTCGGATTGGTTTGCTGTTCCGCCAGAGCGAAGCCGGGCGCATCAAAGTTTCGTTTCGTTCGCAGGATTCCATCGACGTGGCTCGCCTGGCCGCGCATTGGGGAGGAGGCGGCCACCGCAATGCCTCCGGCTGTCTCATCGACGGCGACTTCGCGCAGGTCAAAACGAGTGTACTATCCAAAGCGGCTGCGTTGCTGGAGGACGGCTCATGACCGACGGCATTCTGCTACTGGACAAGCCGACCGGTATCTCGTCCAACGGAGTGCTCTTTGGCGTTCGACGCTGGGCCGCGGGGCATCGTGTCGGACACGTGGGCACCCTCGATCCCCTGGCCACGGGTCTGCTTCCCGTCATGATCGGCCGGGCCACACGGCTGTTGCGCTTTCTCCCCACCGAGCCCAAGCGCTACCTTGCCGTGATACGCTTTGGCGTAGCCACAAGCACGCACGATGCCGAAGGCGACGTGGAGCACATGTGTGACCCGGGCCGGGTCGCCCCGGATGGCTGGGAACAGATGATCGAGGAGCACCGCGGCGATGTAAACCTCTCGGTGCCACTGTACGCGGCGGTCAAACAGCAGGGCCGGCGCCTCTATAGCTATGCTCGCGCGGGGCAGAGCGTGACGCCGCCTGTGCGCACCATGCAGGTGCACCGCCTCGAAACCGACGCCTCCGGATGGCCCTGGGTGCGGCTCGAGATCGAGTGCGCGGGGGGTACGTATGTACGGTCGATCGTCGCTTCGCTGGGCGAACAGACCGGATTCGGAGCGCACCTGGCTAGCCTTCGACGCACGAACGTCGGCGTGTGGTCCGTCGATGCGGCCATCGATCCGAGACAGCTGGGTCCGGAGACGATTCTGACGGCGGCGTTCGTCGGTATGGACCGGGCGCGGCAGCTTACGCGACTTCGGCTCGATGACGGGCAAATCTCACGCATCGCCACGGGACGGGCGCCGGAGCGCGTGCTGGCGGGTGCGGCTCAGCCGCTGGCAGCCGGTGAGGCCTTCCTGTTTACCGATTCGGGCGGCAGACTGCTGGCTGTGGCGCGCTCCTGTGCGCCGTGGGCGCCGTGTGACGAACCGCCCCCATTCGAATTCGAACGGGTGCTGACGGATTAGCCGATGGACGTCGTACACAATATCCTCGATAAACCCCTCGGTCTCAAAGATCCACAGGTATCCCTGGGCACCTTCGACGGCCTGCACCGTGGTCACGTGTCCATCCTGGAGCGTCTCAAACAGAGGGCGGCGAGTGCAGGCGTTCCCGCTGTGGCCGTTACGTATCACCCACACCCCCAGCGCGTGCTGGCGGACAACAGCAGAGCGCCCAAGCTCCTGTCCACACTTCCCGAGAGGCTGGAGCGCTTTCGTGAGCTCGGGATGGATGCCGTCGTCGTGATTCCGTTCGACCGACCCTTCTCACGCTGGACCGCCGAAGACTTCGTGAAGACGATCCTCCTCGAGCGGCTGCGCTCCGGGGGCGTGGTCGTCGGCTACGATCACGCGTTCGGTCACGATCGCCGAGGCAAAACAGATTTGCTACAGACCGAGCTGTCTCACCACGGCATCCCGGTGGAGGTCGTACCCCCGGTCAAGGACGCGGGGGGACCCATCAAATCCAGCCGGATCCGCCGGCTGCTCGCCTCTGGAGAACTCGACACAGCCAATCTTTTGCTGGGCTACGCATACTCGTTTACGGGCGAGGTCGTGCGCGGTGACCGGCGAGGTGCGGAACTTGGATTTCCGACAGCCAATATCGACATACCCGATGAAAAGCAGCTTCCGGCACAGGCGATCTACGGCGCCCTGGCGCACCTGGGAGACGAGAGCTACCCGGCCCTGGTGCACATCGGACCGCGCCCGACGCTGGATGAGCAGGAGATCCGCGTGGAGGCCCACCTGCTCGACTTTCCGAGTCGGGACCTGTACGGAGAGAAGATCTCCATTACGCCCGAGGTACAGCTGCGCCAGGTAGAAGGTTTTGACAGTTTTCCGGCCCTGGCCGCGCAGCTGGAGAAAGATCGAAAAGAATTCATAGCCTACAGAAATAGAAAGCGAAAGGAGAACGCCCGTGCCTCTCAGTAAGGAACGGAAGCAGGTGATTCGTGAACAGTTTCGCCTGCATGATTCGGACACGGGATCGCCGGAGGTCCAAATCGCCCATCTGACACAGCGGATCTTGGATCTCACGGGTCACCTGGCATCCCACAAGCGCGATCACGCATCGCGACGCGGATTACTCAAAATGGTAGGACGGCGCCGCCGCCTACTCGACTACCTCAAGCGTGAAAGTCCGGAAACCTATCAGCGTCTGATCACACATCTCGACCTACGTCGATAGCCGGCAGGAGCACTGATGATCGAATCGATTCAAATCCCCATGGGTGAGCATACGCTCACCATTGAGACCGGCCGTGTAGCCAAACAGGCTTCCGGCGCCGTCACCGTACGGTGCGGCGATACCATGATCCTGGCTGCCGTGGTGGGCAGCGATTCGCCCCGTGAGGGCATAGACTTTTTCCCGCTCTCGGTCGACTATCGCGAGCGCGGGTATGCCGCCGGAAAATTCCCCGGCGGATTCTTCAAGCGTGAAGGCCGTCCCTCCGAAAAGGAGACGCTCTCCGCGCGCCTGATCGATCGCCCGATCCGTCCGCTGTTTCCGGACGGCTACCGGAACGAAGTACAGATCATGATCACCGTGCTCTCTTCGGATCAGGTCAACGATGCCGACGTACTCGGCCTCATCGGCGCGGCCGCTTCGCTGGTGATCTCTCCGGTGCCCCTTCTGCACACGATCGCCGGCGTGCGGGTCGGGCGTGTGGACGGTACACTGATCCTCAACCCTTCCTTCGAGCAGCTCGATCAGGGCGATCTCAATCTCATCGTGGCGGGATCCGCCGACTCGCTGACCATGGTCGAAGGCGGAGGCCGCGAAGTCTCCGAGCAGGAGATCGTGGAGGCCCTGGAGTTCGGGCACGCCGCCGTCAAGGAGATCTGCGCAGCCATCGACGGGCTGCGAGACAAAGTCGGCAAGCCCAAGCTGGAGGTCGAGCCTCCGGTGCTGGACGAGACGCTCAAGGCCCGTGTCGAGGAACTGGGGCGTGACAAGATGTGC
>JAUVRN010000185.1 GCA_030597645.1 Candidatus Zixiibacteriota bacterium | reverse complement strand
GCATCCGACACGATGATCTTTGTCATGGCGGCACAGGCCGGTATGCGTCGAGCGGAGCTCCATCGAGCCGATACCCAGTGGGCCGCGGCCCTGGACGTGTACGCCAAACTCACCTCCGACACGATGTTCCCGGTGCATTTCCACAATCAGGCGCTCTTCCAGCAGGGCCGCATGCACGAACGGCTGGGCATGTATCTCGAAGCGGCCGTGGACTATCGCCGACTCGTGGAAGCGTGGTATCCGCCCCAGGCGGAAGGCGGCGTCAATCGAGAGGTGCTCGACCTGCCCCTGCGCATCGCCTCCATGGCCGAGGAGTATGCGGTTGATTCGGTGCGTGCGTGGCGTGAATTCGCGGACCGGTATTACGAGTCGCTGGCACAACAATTTCCGGGGACGGACCTGGGTGCGCTCTCGCTGGGCCAGCTCGGACGACTCTATGCACACGATGAGCGCTGGGAAGACGCGATCGCGACGCTCGAGCGGGCGCGCGACAGCGCCGGCCACATCGTTCCCGCGTTTTGGATCGATATCGCCGAGATCAGGGCCGCGCAGCTGGGCGACACGGCCGGCGCGTTGGAGATTTACGCGGCCATCGCCGAACGGGGGCCGGAGTCCGCCTACCGTGTCGACGCCGATATCAAAACGGCGCAGATCTGGATGAGGCAAAAGCGATACGGCGAGGTCCAGTCGAAGATGGTAGAGCTCAAGGATACCTTCGAGGATCGTCCCGGTGTCGTGATCCCCTGTCAGATGCTCTACGCACAGTCACTCGCGGCCGACGGCAACTGGGAGCGGGCGCGGGCGGAGTTCGCCTGGCTCGTGACCAACTATCCCCGCTCACTGCAGGCGGTCGAAGCCGCCATGATCCTGGCCCGCCGATATGCGCAGACCGGTGAAACGGCATCGGCCCGAGGGTGGTATAATCGAACCGACCGACTGGCGCTCGACCTGGGCCGTGCGGGAGGGGTTCAGCCCGCGGTGGCAGGAAAGGCGCTGGAGATGGCGGTCCAGGCTGCGCTCGCAGAGGAGCGCTGGGACGACGCAGCACAGCGTCTCGAGATGATAGCTCAGATGTACACCGTCAGGACTCCGGCAGGCGCGATCGCCCACGTTCGACTCGGCTGGTTGCATCTCCGTCAGCGCGGAGATACGACGGCTGCGGCGAACGCCTGGCGACCGTTCCTGGAGCAACACCCGGAACACGCCCAGAGCAAGACCCTGCGGGACGAAATGAACAAGTGGCCGAAAAACAGACGTCTGGATATACCCTCGTAACAGGAGACCCGTAGTATGCGTAAGATGATTCTCGTTATTGTAGCTCTACTCGTGGCGACCGGTGCGGTACAGGCAACGACCGTTACCGAGCAGGCGGCGTCACCCGAAGACACGATTACCGTTTCGGTGAACTCCACGGAAGCCGCAAATCAGTTTCGCCTGGAGTTCTTCGTGGTCAATTCGGTGGAGGTGGCCGGCATGCCCGTGCCGGTGAGCATCACGGCCGAAGGCGCCAAGATGAAGTACGACTCGATCTCCTACGAAGGGGGTCGCGTGGGCTACTTTCAACTCAAGACCCAAAACCCCGACACGGCCAATCAAACGCTGCTTTTGGGATTGATCGCGGATTTGTCCGGCTCCAAGCCGCCGCTGGCACCGGGCCGGGGTGTGGCGTTCAACGTGTTCTACACGACCGACAAGGCGGTCAAGGCGTCGGCCGTCAAGGTGGAACCGATCATGCTGGCGCCGGCGAATATTCTCGAATTCAACGTGCTCGAGGAAGGGGGCATCGGCAGCGTAGTGCCGACGTTCCACATGACCGCGCCCACAGCCACAGAAGAGAAGGCCGCCTCCGAGAAGGAGTCGGACGGCTGAGTCCGGCCGGGTAGATCAGAGATATGCTGCGAGGCCGCCGGGACGGCGGCCTTTTTTTCTAGCCGGCTGCCAGTCGGCGCATGTGCATCCTACGATCCTACGGCTTGGAGGCGGAGGATTTTCGTTCCGGTTGTACCTGACGAGCCACCATCGATACTCCCAGGGCGATGAGAAGAATGGGCAGAATATAGTCGCCCATGTGAATATCGATCCAGCCAATCTTGTCCAGGAGCATCAGTGCCCCGAACAGTATGAGGAATATCCCGATCAGCATGGGCGTACCATCGCCCGCACTCCCCTCGCGCGCAAGTCTTTCAAAACGGTTGCCGATCGGACACCTCCGGTCTAGGTTGGCCCCCTGAGGGGGATCTCTGTGACACTTCCAAACCGCACATCGATCTGGATCATCGCGCTGGTCGCCTGTCTTCTCATCTTCGCTGTACCCGGGTGGGCGTTCGGGAGCAGTGACGGCGACGATGGGGGAGGGGGGCTCGGGGTCATTCTCTTCGCGCTGGTGATCATCCTGCTGTCCGCCAAGCTCGGCGGACATTTCGCCGAACGCATCGGGCAGCCGGCCGTACTCGGCGAGCTGATCGTTGGCGTAATCCTCGGGAATCTCTATCTGCTCGGGTTTTTCTACTTTGAGCCACTCAAGGGTCACGAAGCGGTGCACGTGATGGCCGAGATCGGCGTGATCCTCCTGCTGTTCGAAGTGGGACTCGAGTCGACCGTCTCGGACATGATGAAGGTGGGATGGTCCTCACTTCTGGTAGCTCTCCTGGGCATCGTGGCACCGTTCTTTCTCGGCTGGGGTGTGTCGGCCTGGCTTTTGCCCGATCACTCGATCTACGTACACCTGT
The DNA here is from genome assembly GCA_030597645.1 of Candidatus Zixiibacteriota bacterium. GTDB lineage: Bacteria > Zixibacteria > MSB-5A5 > JAUVRN01 > JAUVRN01 > JAUVRN01. The sequence continues at coordinate 2,248 of JAUVRN010000185.1, read as the reverse complement.
TCATCGGTGCGACGTTGACCGCGACATCGGTAGGTATCACGGCACGCGTCCTCAAGGACATGGGCAGATTGCAGGATTTGGAGTCGCGTATCATTCTTGGCGCCGCCGTCATCGACGACATCCTGGGACTCGTGATCCTCGCGGTGGTCTCAGGCGTTATCGTGGCGGTCGATCGTGGGGGCTCGGGCGTATCGACTCTGAGCGTGCTCTGGATCGTCGTCAAGGCGTTCGGGTTTCTGGTGGGCGCGATCGTGATCGGAGGGTTTCTCGCGCCGCGTATTTTCAATGCGGCGTTTCGTCTGCGCGGCACCGGCGTGTTGTTGACCATCGCCCTGATCTTTTGCTTCGGGCTGGCCCTCCTGGCGGAACTGGCCGGCCTGGCTTCGATCGTAGGTGCCTTTGCGGCGGGCCTGATCCTGGAAAAAGTGCACTACCGCAAGTTTCGCGAGCGGGGCGAACACGAACTGGAAGAACTGCTTCATCCCCTGGCCGTGTTTCTCACGCCCATCTTCTTCATCGAGATGGGAATGAATGTCGATCTGAGGTCATTTGGTGAGGTTGATGTACTGGTCTTTGCAGGCGTGCTCACCCTGGTGGCTATCATCGGCAAGCAGGCCGCATCCCTCGGCGTGGTCGAGAAAGGGATCAACCGCTTCGCGGTGGGGCTCGGCATGATCCCCCGGGGTGAAGTGGGTCTGATCTTTGCGGCCATCGGGGCCAAGCTGTTCATCCACGGCGAGCGCGTCGTCGATGCCAGCGTCTATTCGGCCGTGGTGATCATGGTGATCGTCACGACCATGGTGACGCCGCCGGTCCTGAAAATCTCCATGGAGCGGTTCGACAAGAAACGCGCCTGATTTTTGTGGAACACTCAGAGCCTGCCCGGGGCTCGACTTCGTAGCTCGATCGGCAGGTGTCAATCTCGAAAGGGGTTCTGAGCCTCATCCCGATCGTCCCCGCGCCAGAAGGCGTCATCGGGATCGGGCAACCGGAAGGGCTGTGAGCTGACGAGCTCCTCGGTCCAGGCGCGTGCCTCGACTCCACACCGCGAGGTTACGCGCGCGAAAATCTCCGGGTAGGACCAGGTGATGGCCGGGCGGTTCTGCAGGCCACCCGAAGCCACACGTCCGCCGATAGCCTCCGGGTCACTTTCGATTTCACAGAACCAGCCACCGGGCAGCGCATCCATCTCGATGGTGGCGTCACCGGGTTTGTAGCGGGCGCGGTACCGTTCGTATCGCATGACCTCCTGCAGGCCGAGGCGATCCAGGATGTGCCGTACCACGGCCGCGTCCTGTACCGGCGTGTCGTACTCGAGACGTACCTTGGCGTGCTTTACCTCGTGGTCGGTCTTTTCCTTGTACGTGAGCCAGTTCTCTCCGCCGCGTTCCCGGACCCGTACGAGCGCACCCGATGCTCGTAACCGGTGGTCCGGATAATCAAAGATGCGATTGACTTCGAAGGTCCCCTCCTGCCACGTCAGATCCCAGCGCGTGATCAGGGCCCGCGCCGCCGCCTCGGTGCCGAGGAAGAACTTGGCTTCGATCTCGAGCATTCAGCGACGCCTCGAAGTGCGGGGGGTGTCCCGGTATCCTTCACGCCGGCTCAGAGTGAGCGAGGTCCACTGGTCCGGATCGATCGGCGCAGCCCGCTCGGTCATGGCGGCTAGCTCTTGCGTGGATGGGTCACGCGCAGTTCGATCTCTTTGATGAACATGCGGTCGGGTTGCCGGGCTATGTAGATGATGGCTTCCGCGACGTCGTCCGGCCGCATCATGTGCTCGCGGCCTTCACCGCCGACATCGGAGCCGAAAAAGTGGGTGTCGACGGATCCCGGGCACACGGCGCAGATCCGGATATTGTGCTCCCGCAGTTCCCGCCAGAGGCTGTCTGTGAATCCCATGACCGCGTGCTTCGAGGCGGCGTATCCGGCACCCCCGACGAAACCCTGTTTGCCGGCGATCGACGCGACGTTGATGATCATGCCGTCCTGGCGTTCGATCATGCCCGGAACCACGGCACGAGTGAACAGAAACGTCCCGCGCAGATTGGCGGACATCATGCTGTCCCAGTGTTCGACACGCAGTTCATGAACCGGGGCGGAAATGCCGAATCCGGCGTTGTTGACCAGCAGATCGATGCGTCGCCACTGGGATCCCACCTGCTCGACGCATCGATTCACGGCATCCTCGTCACCCACATCGCCCGTGAAGATGAAGCAGTTCTCGTCTCCACCTGCGACCTGCGAT
>JAUVRN010000360.1 GCA_030597645.1 Candidatus Zixiibacteriota bacterium | reverse complement strand
CCCGATCACGACCATCCACTGGCCGTAAACCGGCAGTGCGGCATCGAACGAAGCCGTGGTCAGCGGAGCGCCATTGAGCCTGGACGCCCACTGACCGGTGGTGATGATCACCAGCGCCGTCATGGTGCAGGTCACGATGGTGTCGATGAAAGGGCCGAGCATCGCCACGAGGCCTTCGCGCACGGGCTCGTCTACTTTGGCCGTCGAGTGCGCCATGGCCGCCGACCCCTGCCCTGCTTCGTTGGAGAACAGACCGCGCCTGAGCCCCCACGTAAAGGTCATCCAGATCGTGGCGCCGGCTGCCGATCCACCCACAATGCTCGTAGGATTGAACGCGTGGTAGAATATCATGTTGAAAGCCGGGATGATCCCCTCACGATTGATGTAGAGTATGACCAGCGCACTGCCTACGTACACCAGGGACATGAAGGGCACCAGTCTCGACGCCACCTCGCCTATTCGCCTGATGCCGCCGATGATTACCGTGCCTGCAATGGCCGCTACGATCACCCCGATGATCCACCGCACGGTGGCCTCGTTTTCCGCTGCGACATCGAACGCATCCAGAAGCGAGTGGGCCATGGTATTGGACTGAACCATGTTGCCCGCACCGAACGCGGCGATGGCCGTACAGAAGGCAAACATGTACGCCAGCGGCCGGAACATCCTGGGCATACCCAGTTCGATGTAATACATGGGGCCGCCACGTATGTTGCCTCCGGCCTCGACCTTGCGGTAGCGAATTGCCAGCATGCACTCGGCGTACTTGATGGCCATGCCGAAAAAGGCCGTCACCCACATCCAGAAGATCGCGCCCGGGCCGCCCCAGTAGATGGCAATGGCCACACCGGCGATATTGCCGATGCCGATCGTGGCCGCCAGGGCTGCCGACAGGGCCTGAAAGTGCGTGAGTTGTCCCTCGTGTGACGGATCGTCGTACTTGCCGCGGGCGATGTCGATGCCGTGCTTGAACCCACGGACCTGAATGAAGATCGTGCGAACGGTGAGTACGAGGCCCGTGCCGAGCAGAATCAGGGCCATCGGCCAGCCCCAGACGAAGTCGGAGATGGCGCTCAGGATGTCGTTGATGACCTGCATGAGTTGGGGCCGTAGATAGAGGTGCATGCCACCATGAGCAAGGTTAAACTGGACATCGAGTTTGTGGAGAGCACAGAGGGCATCACCCCTGATCAGCTGCACGGTTTCTTCGAGGGCTGGCCCGATCCACCCTCCCCGGCCCGTCACCTGGAGATTCTGCGCCGCAGCAATTACCGAATACTCGCCCGGGAGGCGCGGTCAGGTCGCGTGGTCGGCTTTGTCACTGCCATCACCGACGGTGTACTGAGCGCCTATGTACCCCTGCTGGAAGTCCTGCCCGAGTACCGGGGTGCGGGTCTCGGCCGAGAGCTTATGGAGCGAATGGTGCGTCGCCTGGAGCCGATCTACATGATCGACCTGACCTGCGACGAGGACGTGCAGCCCTTCTACGAACGTCTGGGCTGGACTCGATACACGGCCATGATCAGACGCGATCACGGCGCACTCAAGAACGCGGGCTGCTCTTGACTTGTTCGGCCCGGTCGCACCCTCTAGCTTTTGTGCATGATACTCGGTCGTGACGACCGCCTCGCCGCCCGCCAGAGAGTGGCGCCGCGTATTCACCGCACGCCCGTGCTCACCTGTGATGGTCTCGACCGTCGCGCCGCTGCTCGTCTCTTTTTCAAATGCGAAAACTTCCAGAAGACCGGTTCGTTCAAGATGCGCGGTGCGTCCAATGCGCTCGGCGTGCTGTGCGAGTCGGATCCGCCCACTGCCGTGGCGACACACTCCTCCGGCAACTTCGCCGCGGCGCTCGCCCTCGCGGCCCGGTTACGAGGCCTGAGTGCCTTCATCGTCATGCCCAGAACAGCAACCGCCGCCAAACGTGACGCGGTCCGGGAGTACGGCGGTAAGATTATCGAGTGCGACCCGACACTCGAGGCACGCGAGACGACCGCAGCAGAGGTGTCCGCTCGCGAAGGGGCACCGCTCGTGCACCCGCACAATGATCTGCCCGTGATCGCGGGCCAGGGCACGGCCACGATGGAACTGCTGGACGAGGAACCAGACCTCGACGCGGTCATCGCACCGGTGGGAGGCGGCGGTCTGATCTCCGGTACCGCCCTTGCGGCGCATTACTTCGGTCGCGACGTGAAGGTCTATGGTGCGGAGCCGGCTGGAGCCGATGATGCCTTTCGATCGCTTCAGGCGGGACGCATCGTACCCAGTGTCGATCCCGACACGATTGCCGACGGCCTGCTAACCTCCCTCGGACCGAATACGTTTCCGATCATCCAACAGCACGTGGAGGCCATCCTTCGCGTCGAGGATTCCGACACCATCGCTGCCATGCGCGCGGTCTGGATGCGCATGAAGATCATCATCGAACCCTCCAGCGCGGTGGCTGTGGCCGCTGTGCTGAACCGTCCGGATCTCTTCGAGGGGCGCCGCGTCGGCATCATCGTGTCCGGCGGCAATGTCGATCTGGGCCGGCTGCCCTTTTGAAGACTGGAGCTGAACCTATGAGTAGATTACTGTGGATTGCCCTGCTGGCATTCTCCCTGTCCGGTTGCGACGTGCCGGATCGGATCGCACGCACGTCATCCGATGTGGCCGGCAACAAGGCCATCGTGCGCGGATACATCGAGAACATCATCAACCAGGGCAAGTGGGAGACCTACGATCAGTACATGCACCCCCAGATCGGCTTCAACGATCGCCGCATCGATCAGATGGAATTCAAGCGCATGATTATGTCGTTCAAACGCGCGTATCCGGATATCACGCTGAGCATCCAGGCCCAGATCGCCGAGGGGGATCGTGTGGTCACACGCCTGGTCTGCCGGGGTACCCACCTCGGCACGGACAACGGCGTGCCGGCTACGGGGCGGAAGGTCGAGTACATCGGCATATCGATCGACCGGATCAAGGACGGCCGGATCGTGGAGATGTGGTACCTGGGCGATATCTGGGATCGGATGCAGCAGATCAAGGGAACGCAGGCGGATACGCCCTGATCACGACTCAGCGCTCCGGCGTCCTTCCCACGTATCTCGGTGTGGCGCTGAGTGACGTGGCGGCGTAGCGGTGGTCGCGCGTGCTCGGCTCTTCGTCATGACATAGTGGCGAAACAGACTCGTAACCTAAAGTGCCGCATCGATACAGGCAACGTATGGCACGCGCTGTCCCGGGCCGTCTGAAGCCGAAACCTTTCACGGTGCTGAAGGACCCT
>JAUVRN010000294.1 GCA_030597645.1 Candidatus Zixiibacteriota bacterium | reverse complement strand
TCCCGCCTCAATCTCCTCATCGGTCAGCGGGTTGTTGACATCTTGGTAGACCGTAACGTTGCCGAGCTCATCGACGGTTCGGACCCATGGAATGTCTTGTCGCTTCTCGTCGCGGGCGATGTACTGGACGCCGTTGGCGATGTTCATATGCCAATGGATGCCATGCGTGTAGCCCTTTTCAGGGTCACCCCCGCCGATGTTCAGAAGCATGTTGATCACCCAGGGCTCTTCCCCTCCCTCGGTCGGGTAATGGGTGAACGTCTTCAGTCGAGCTCCGAAGAAGTGCCGTGGCCAGTGGCACTGTTCGCAAGTGTCCGGTGCAGGTCGCAGGCTCTTGATTGGTGTCGGGATGGGGCGTGGGTAGATGTCCCTGAGCACGGCGTAGACCTGATAGAGACCAGAGATCTTCGAGCGCACATACCACTGCGCTCCACTGCCGACGTGGCACTCGGCGCAGGTGACACGAGCATGCGCGGAGTTCTGGTAAGCCACGAACTCGGGCTCCATGACAACATGGCACAGCTCACCGCAAAACGTCACGGAATCCGTGAACTCATGGGCGCGATACCCGCCGATGGCGACCACAAAGACCAGAGCGCCGGAGAAGAGACCCGACACCAGGAGCAAGCGCTGCTGTACCCGGGTCCGGGTAACGTCCAGACGTACCCATTCCTCGCCCTTCTCTTCGGCAATCCGCCTCTTGCGCCGCTCTCGAAGGAATCCGATGAGCACCAACACGGCACCGAACATGCCCAGCGGAGGCAACACCAAGAAGTGGAAGAGGCCGAAGTAGGGATGGACCTCCTGCGCGACCAGCTCGATCAATCCGAAAAAGACGAAGGTGACGGTCGAGGTGACCATCAGGATCAGGCCAACGCGCCCAGGCCAGCTTCTCAGAAGGCGGTAGAACCAGAGGCTGGCGGACCCCCCGGTCGTCGGCTGCCCAGAGATCGTGCGCGGCGGACGAACAAACTCCGGCGCCCCAGGATCGTGACTCGCCGAGACCTCTGAGGTCGGCTCGCCCCATGCGGCCGCATCGCTCTCTACCCCAGCGACTTTGGGATCTTCCGTCTCGGGCGTAGCGTCGTCGCGCCGTTCATCCGCGGGAACACCCGTTTGGGGCTCCTCACCTGCAGGATCGTCATTCTCAAGCTCACCAGCCTCGAGCTCGTCGTTTTCAGGCTCGTCGCCTTCGCGCTCATCGATCATGGTCACGTAGCTCCATCGGGTCGTTCCGGGTAGCCCTCAGACGTACAACGGAAAATCGGATCTCATTATACAGAAAGCCCCTCGCTACGATCGGGGAATATCCTCGCGCCTCGGCACGCTCTGCGATCCGCCCAACAGAATCACCACATCCAGCCGAGAATGCGCCGCTGGCATGACCGCAATCCGATGTGAAGTCTGGACCCGAGCAGGCCGTGGTGTAAGTGTGGTGGGTCTGGGAGGGTCACGCCGCCAAGGGCGCATCACACCTTCACCACGGCCTGCTAGGTAAGCAGAATCCAGATGGCGGTCGTGGCCACCACGAAGAGAAACAACAGCCCCAAGAAAGTCGCCGTGTAGCCGACCAGCCGCGAATAGTGGCGTACTAGATCGGAGCTCGGCTCTACCAGAGCATCCTCGAGCTCGCCGCGCTCGACCAGATCCCGGTACTCGCGTGTGCGCTCTTCTTGGAGCTCCTCGAGAGTGATCCTGCCGGTAAGGAAGACAGGATCGAGCGGGAACTTTCCGGGCCGCAGATGGGCACTGAAGAAGTGCACGGTGAATATGAAGCTCAGGGCCAGCAGGGCTTCGAAGCCGTGCAGGATAACCGCCACGTTGAGCGTCCATCCCGGTAGCCACTGGGTGAAGAACACCGGGTACCACATCAGAAGGCCTGTGCTCCCGAACACGAACACGCCCCAAGCATCAGCGAAATAGTCGAACTTCTCCCAATAGGTCCAGCGCCCGAACTCAGGGCGGGGCCCTCGCCCGAAGAACCACTTCACGTTGGCCTTGAGCTCGAGCCAGTCCCGGTAGTTCGGTAACAGCGACTCCATACCGAAGATCAGGCCTTTCTCCTTCTTGCCGAACTTCATGTACAGCAGGTAGCCCAGGTGCATGAAAACATAAACGAAGATGATGACGGCGCCGGTCTTGTGCAGGAGTGATGCAGTCCGGAAGCCGCCGAACATTCGCGCCGCATTGCGGGCCCATGGAGCTTCGGCGAAGCGCACGGGCAACCCCGTGGCCACCAGGATGAGGAAGCTCGACATAACCAGAGCATGCAAGATTCGGTTGAAGACGGTGAAGCGGACATACTCTGGCTCACCCATGGGGTTGCGATTCGCGGGGCGCACGTACGAAAGCCCGCGCTCCGCCCGCTCCCGCTTCAGCCGCCGGTACCAGAGGAAGGTATGCACGGTGCCACCAATGATCGTCATCGTCAGCAGGCCCAGCATCCCGAAGTAGACCGCGAACAGTAGCGGGAACTCCTCCGAGTCCATGGGGTCGGCATGCACGATGTAGCCCGTGAAGTTCTCTGTGGCTCCCTCATGGCACGAGGCGCATGTGGCCAACAGATTGTCGGAGTGAACGCTCGAGGCGGGGTCGCTGGCCGGCAGGATGTGATGCGCCGTGTGGCACGAGGAACAAGCGGCAATCCCGGTGAACCCCATGACCGTGACCTTGCCATGGTAGGTCCCCGTGTAGGTGTTGAGCATGTCGGCATGACAGGTGCCACACTCGGCCACCGCACCGGCTATAAAGGTGTCCACGCCGGCGGGGGCGATTCCGTGCGTGTTGTGGCACGTCGAGCAGGTCGGCACGTCGGTGCGACCCTCCGCCAAGAGCCGCCCATGAATGCTCTCGTTGAACTCCGCCAGCAGACCCAGATGGCAGGTGCCACACGTGTCGGCGACGTTGAGCGGAGAGACCGGAGAGTCGGGGTCGGTCTCGGCGAGAACGTAGTGGCTGCCGTGGCAGTCGATACAGCTTGCTGAGATCAACAGGCCGGCGCGCAGAAGCCCGCGACCGTGGACGCCGCTGACGTAGGTTTGATAGGCGTCGGGAACGTGGACAGCGTGCTCGAGAGCGAACTGCTCGTCGCCATGGCATACGCCGCAGGTTTCCGGCAGGACAAGTGGGTGCACCTGGGATTCGGGATCGTCTACGGGATGGATGTCGTGCGTGCGGTGGCAGCTCGTGCATGCCGGAGCATGCACATCTCCCGCTTGCAGTGAGATGCCATGAGCGCTGCGCTGGTACTGGTCGTAGACGTCATCGTGGCACTCGGAGCAGACAAGAGGATCGGCCCGTGGGAGCTCAGGTGCGTGGGGGATATCGTCGATCCCCGAGTGGCAGAAGACGCAATCGAAATCGGCGTGCACGCTGTGCGAGAGGTCATCCTCGAGCACCACTAGCCCCTCGCGTGGCGCGATTTCCGCCATATCCACGACGTCGGGCTCGGCGTGACAGAGGAGGCACTCCTCGTTGGTGAAGTCCGCCTGCCGACCAGGCGCGGGCGCCAATCTCGGCGCCGGCCTCGATCTACCAGGCACAGGCTCCGAGCCATGTATTCCGACCACTTCGGAAGAACCAGCGGCCGGCGGCCCGAGGGCCTCATGCAGCCGAAATGTCGCTTCCGCCGCGGGGGTACCAAGGAGGAACACGACCGCCATACCGGCCACAGCCAGCAGGCTAGCGGACACAAATAACGCCAGTAGCCGTCTCATCGGGTGTCGCTCTCGAGATTTCAGATCGCGCCGCGCGCCCAGCACGCGGTATCTAGCTCTGTGCT
>JAUVRN010000176.1 GCA_030597645.1 Candidatus Zixiibacteriota bacterium | reverse complement strand
TATCCCTATCCCTGGACACTGCTCGAGCCGCACGGCCGCGATGCGCTGAGCACTCACCTTGAGGGCCCCTCCCTACTGATTGCCGAGGCGGGAAGGGGCTCGTCCTGATTGCGGAGACTCCGACCCGAGGCGTGACTATACCGTCGTCACGATAATCTTCGTGACGCGACTTCCGGGAATACGATTCCACCCCCGCCCTCCGGCCGGTATCTTCGGCTCGAACGCATTTCTGGTGCAGCGAGCGCGTAGGAGAGACCAATGAAACCCATGGTGTGGCTTGGCTTTGTCGTTGTGTTGTGTGGTGCTCTGGCATGGGCGGAGGATTGGAACGGCACCGCCGTGGAGCATCGCGGCGCGTTGAGAAACATCGTGCACAACGGCGATGTCTCGGCGGTCGTCGATCTGGAGTCGCTGGCCGAGATAGAAGGTCTCTATGCTCTGGGTGCCGGGGAAGGTCTGAGAGGCGAGATCGTCATTCTCGACGGCAGGCCATTCACGTCTTCTGTCAGCGACGGCGAGATGGTCATGGACACCTCCTTTCGGGGTAAGGCCACCCTGCTGGTATACGCGCAGGTCCTGGAGTGGCAGGAGCATGACGTTCCACCGGCCGTGTCTACCGGCGAGTCACTCACAGAATTCGTGACGGCCACGGCAGAGGCCCAGGGCATATCTGTCGATGAACCGTTTCCATTCCTGATCAAGGGCCGTTTTGGCCTGGTCGAATGGCATGTGGTCGACTGGCCCCCCGGAGATACGGTGCACACGCACGACAAGCACAAGGCGTCTGGATTGAGTGGATGGCTGGAAGATACGACGGTCACGATCCTCGGCTTCTATTCATCCAAACATCACGGCGTATTCACTCACCACACCACGAACGTGCACATGCACATGGTAACCGCTGATGAGCGCCTCGCCGGCCACGTAGATTCGCTGAGCCGGATCGGACCCGTATCGCTCTGGCTCCCAAAGTTGTGATCCTGGTGACGTTTCAATCATGGATCGACCTGTTCCAATAGCTCGAAGACCAAGGAGAAATAACCATGGCAAAAGACGGCAAGAAAAAGCTGACCAACAACGTCGGTGTACCCGTTGTCGACAACCAGAACGCGATGACCGCAGGACCCCGCGGCCCCATGCTGCTCCAGGACGTGTGGTACCTGGAAAAGCTGGCCAACTTTGACCGCGAGGTGATACCGGAGCGCCGTATGCACGCCAAGGGATCCGGTGCATTCGGTACGTTCACCACCACGCACGACATCAGCAAGTACACCAGGGCCAGGCTGTTCGCCAAGGTCGGACAGAAGACCGAAGTATTCGTCCGGTTCTCTACCGGGGCCGGTGAGCGCGGTGCCGCCGACGCGGAACGTGACATCCGCGGCTTCGCGATCAAGTTGTACACCGAGGAAGGGAACTGGGACCTGGTGGGCAACAACACCCCGGTGTTCTTCCTGCGCGATCCGCTGAAGTTCCCGGACCTCAATCACGCCGTCAAGCGGGATCCCAAGACCAACATGCGCAGCGCGCGCAACAACTGGGACTTCTGGTCTTTGCTGCCCGAAGCGCTGCACCAGGTCACGATCACGATGAGCGACAGGGGCATCCCGTACTCCTATCGCCACATGAACGGGTACGGCAGTCACACGTACAGTCTGATCAACGCGAAGAACGAACGGTGCTGGGTGAAAATCCACCTCAAGACCGATCAGGGGATCAAGAACCTGACCGACCAGGAGGCAGAAGCGATCGTCGGCAGGGACCGGGAGAGTCACCAGCGAGACCTGTTCGACAGCATCGAGAAGGGCGACTTCCCGCGGTGGAACATGAAGATGCAGATCATGCCGGAGAAGGATGCGGCCACGTGTCCGTTCCATCCCTTCGATCTGACCAAGGTCTGGCCGCATGAGGACTATCCGCTGATCGACGTGGGCGTGCTCGAGTTGAACAGGAACCCCGAGAACTACTTTGCCGACGTCGAACAGGCCGCGTTCAACCCGGCCCACATCGTGCCCGGCATCGGTTTTTCACCGGACAAGATGCTGCAGGGGCGCCTCTTCTCATATGGAGATGCGCAGCGCTACCGTCTGGGCGTCAACCATCACCTGATCCCGGTGAACAAGGCCCGTTGCCCGGTACATGGCTACAGCCGCGACGGCGCCATGCGCGTGGATGGCAACTACGGCGGCACGCTCGGTTATGAGCCGAACAGTTACGGCACGTGGCAGGAGCAGCCGGAATACCGCCAGCCGCCTCTCGATCTCGAGGGCGCGGCCGACCACTGGAATTTCCGCGATGACGATGACGACTATTACACGCAGCCCGGCAACCTGTTCCGGCTGATGAGCCCAGAGCAGCAGAAGGTACTCTTCGAGAACACCGCGAGGGCCATGGGCGATGCGCCGGACGAGATCAAGCGCCGCCACGCCGCGAATTGTGCGAAGGCGGACCCGGCCTATGGAGAAGGTGTTGCCCGCGCAGTGGGCATCGCGCTGAAAGGGGAGCCGGCAGGCGCGTAACGGTACCGCGTTCCATGATCGCAAAGCGACCCGTGGAACCTGGGTGCATTAGCGGGCCAGCGATGGTGGTTCGCGGGTCAATCGTCGCGCCCCGATTTGACGAGTTTGTTTCAACGGCTCGGATGCTCGACGGTTGGCGACAGTCTGTCGTACCACGGCTGGACTGGTCATGGTGAATCTGTGATCTCGAATTGAAAAAGATGGCCCGATGCCCTATACTGGTCAGTACGAATTGGGTTGGCAGACCTGAGCATGGTACTTCGGCAAACGGAGAAAGAGACATGGGTGAGAAAAAAAACAAAGACAAGGCCAAGAAGGAAAAACGCAAGAAGCCCCAGCACACTCCCAAGGAAAAAAGAAAACTGAAACAGGAAAAGAAGAAGAGTTACTAGACACCTGGCACCGCTCGACATGAGAGACGTCCGGCGAGTAGCCATGTGATCCACAGAAGTTGATGTGATCCATTGAGGCCTGCAGACGATTCGTCGGTTGACTACAAGCGGACCGTGCAAGAAGGCTATGACCGCTGCACCGCGGAGTACGAGTCCGTACGCCGAAGTGAGTCCGAGCCGGCATTGGAGCTGCTGGTGGGGAAGCTCCACAAGGGGGCTCGTATACTGGACATCGGCTGCGGATCCGGTGTTCCGGCTGCGCGCCAGCTATCCTGCATCTTCGAGGTCACGGGCGTAGATCTGTCGAGTGAGATGGTTCGGCGAGCTCGTAAGAACGTCCCATCGGCTGCATTCATACATTCAGATATCATGACGGTTGATCTGACGGACTCGCACTTTGACGCTGCGGCAGCCATCTACTCCATCTTCCATCTGCCTCGAGAAGAACATCGAGGACTTTTCGCCAGGGTTCACCGCTGGCTCAAGCCTGGAGGCTACTTCCTCGCTACGGTGTCAGAGGAGGGCGAAGCTCCTTACATTGAGGAGGATTTCTTTGGTACCACGATGTACTGGAGCAACTATGGGCGGCGGGAGTATCTGGAGATGTTCAGAGATACAGGATTCCATGTTCTGGAGTCGGACGCCCTTGGCCATGGCTATCAAGAAGCCCACCATGCCGCCCGAGAGCATCACCCGCTGATCCTGGCGCAGAAGGTCCAGGGTTAGCACCCCGCTAGCGCGCCTGGGTTCGGTACCACTCCATCATCTGTGTGTAGGCGGACTCCAGCGTCACGCTGTCGGCCATGACGGCGGAGTGGTTGTAATCCCTCTTCTCGCACAGGAATTCCACGACTAGCCCCCAGCTGTAGTATTCACGGGCCCTGTCCGCCATCGAACGTGTCTGCATGATGTGAATACGCTCTGACAGCGTCACGGCCGTGTCGGCCTGAATGAGGGCCAGGCTGGCCCCGTACTCGGCGTACCCTTCCTTTTTCCACGCCGGCAGGCGAAGCGAGCGGAGGAATCCGGATTCTCCTACCATGTAGTCGTGCATGACTTCATGAGCGATGCACTGGGCGAGATTTCCCTCCAGAGCGGAGTACGGGAACCCACCGCCATGCCACTCGTTGCGCTCGTATACGCCTGCCACGGATATGAACGAGTTGTCCAATACGCTCAGGTTGAAACCGGGAACGACGGGAGGGACAAAGGCGAGCCGCGCAAATACGGTGTACAGCCCGGGGTCCGAGGCCATGAAGACGCGCAGGTGCGCGGTCGAGTCATGCAGTTCGATGGGTCTCAGCCGGGCGACGACCTGGCGCATGGCCGCCTCATGCTCCGGATTGATCTCGGCATCGGCGTAAAACGTCAAGTTGCCGTACCGAGCCTGGTGCGAGAACCAGGGTTGCGGGAAGGCCAGTGCGGACAATTGGAGCGAGATCAACAGGAAGGCTGTGACGCCCGTCCAGAATATCCATCGCTTGAGCCGGGGATGCACGTGTATACCCACCGTTTCCTCCAGATGGTGCCAGGCTGCCCGATCGGCGCCATTCACATTTATCTACGCGAATAGAACCTCGGAGGTTCACCGGTTGTACCTGAGGCGCTGCTCCAGCCCTGGTGTGCATCGGCTGGCCCCCTTCCTCTCATGGTCGTGTGGACTCGCGCACGGAGCAGCATGGGTTTTGGGCCATCCCCGGACCCCTCCCGGAAAGGTTTGCATCCGTCGCGGTTATGTGATATTCGATTATCTGCATCAGTGAAGAGCACTCAAACCGCGCGCCGGATTGCCTTGACGGAGCGTGCCCGATGAAACTGATCCGCTTTGACGACGCCGAGCGCTACGAGCCCGAGAAGGACTGGAAGCGTGTGAGCCTCTGCAGCGAGGAAGACATCTCTATCGAGCATTTCTTCAAGCCCCCGCATCACTCCTCGCCACGCCACGAGCACCCCAACGCCCAGGTTCTTTTCGTGCTCAGAGGGGAGATCGTGATTACCACCGATGAAGACGGCGAGATCGTCGTGGCGGAGGGGGTCGCGGCGTACATCCCGGGTGGCCAGACGCACGTCGTCGAGAATCGGCTGAGCGAAACCTCTGTAGGTCTAGACATCTTCGTCCCCGGGCGCTCTTTCGAGTACTGGCTCAAGAAGAAGGCCGAGGGCTCCTCCTGAGTCTAATGTAACTCATTGTAATACAATACAATACATCAGCTGTGATCGCTTGCCCAATTTGCACTTTGTTC
>JAUVRN010000247.1 GCA_030597645.1 Candidatus Zixiibacteriota bacterium | reverse complement strand
GGACAACGTGACGATCACGGCGGAGTTGATTACGCCGATTGCCATGGAGAAGGAGTTGCGATTTGCGATTCGCGAAGGTGGCCGCACGGTCGGTGCCGGCGTGATCGCGGATATTCTCGAATAGAGCTTTCGCTTGTGGTGATATGAGCTCCGCCTAAGGCGGAGCTTTTTTTTGTGATCCGGATGTGATTGCAGGACGGTGCACCCCCCGCGCACCTGCCGGATACGATGCGCAAACCTCCCGTGTATTCGCCGCGCCGACCCGCTGTCTGGGCAGGATTGCTCCTCACATCGGGCGTACTCGTCGCCCCGAACGTGCCGCAACCGGCGCTCATGTGGTTGGCGGCCGCCGTCGCGGCTACCTCTGGAATCCTGATCGTTGCTCTATTCCGGAGGTCCCCCGTCTGGTGTGTCCTGGCGCTCATTGCCACGGGAGTTACCCGGATGTGGTCGGTCACCGCGCCGGTGGACCCGGAGGATATCAGAAACGCAGCGGACAGCCGCGGTCGGATGGTTCTGTACGGTCAGGTTGCGGAAGAGCCCGACGTGAGGCCACACATCACGCAGCTTGTTCTTGCGCTTGACTCGTTGTCGACGGGCGGGGTTGGTGTCGTCCGAACGGGCCGCGTCCTGATACGATTCAAATACGATCCTGTGGTGAGTGTCGGAGATCGCCTTGGCATCCGTGGTCGTCTGGCTCCGCCGGAACCGGCACGCAACCCCGGTCAATTCGACTACGCGGACTATCTGGCTCGTCGCGGTGTACACATGCGGCTCGAACCGGATGCCTGGGCACCGATCATCAGCCGCGCTCCATCCGGACAGCCGGGATGGACACGAAGTGTGGTCGCGCCCCTCCGCACATGGCTCAAAGTGCGCCTGTACAGGCATCTTTCCGAAGAGCCGGCATCGCTGGTGTGGGGCCTGCTGTTTGGAGAAAAGCAATCCATGTCGCCACGGACGCTCATTGCGTTCGAGCGGACGGGGACTCTTCACCTGCTGGCCGTTTCCGGCTCCAACGTCGGCGTGGTCGTGGCCGTGATCTGGGGCGTGCTCACGTTCGTGCGAGTGCGGGGAAGAGTCCGGATCGGGTTGGCCATGCTGGGTGTGGTGCTGTTCTGCAACCTGGCACACAACGAGGCTTCGGTCGTGCGGGCCTCGGTGGCCGCGATCCTGGTGCTGGCGGGGCGTGCCACCGGGCGGCCCGCCGATGCCCTGAGCATCTGGGGCGGCTCTCTGTTGGTGCTGCTGCTATACGATCCGCGACAGGCATTCAACATCGGTTTTCAGCTTTCATACCTGGCGACGCTGGGCATACTGCTCGTGGTGCCCTGGTGTCGTGTGCCCCGGTCACGGACGTGGCCGGTTCGGGCCGTGCGGTTCATTCTGGCTGCGCTCGCAGTCTCCGTGGCGGCACAACTCGCCGCGCTTCCGGTCCTGGCGGCTGTGTTCCACCGGGTGCCGATCATCACGCCGGTGTCCAACCTGCTCTGTGTACCGCTGGCAGGCGTCGTGACGGCAGCCGGAGTCGTGATGCTGTTGCTGGCCCCGCTGGGGGAGCCGCTGGGCTCGGTGCTCGGCGGCGTCACCTGGCTCTCGGCGTGTGCATTACAATGGGCCGTTTTCCTCTTTGACGATCTGAACTGGCCACTGTGGGAAGCTGCGACACCCGGCAGGGTGGCGGTCATCGGCTATGCGGCTGGCCTCCTCGGGCTGGTGGTGTTCTTGAGAAAGCCACTCCTGCGACGGCGAGTGCTCATGGTTGCGGGTATCCTGGCTCTTGGGCTTGTGTGGGGGACCGGCTGGCAGGACGATGGCCTCCAGATCATCGTGATGGACGCGGGGCGCCGCAGCTGTTCTCTGATCCGGTGGCGATCCGGCGAAGTGTGGCAGATCTCCGCAGGTGCAGCAGAGCACGACGAGCGGCTGGCGGAACTCGTCGCTCGGGCTCTGCTCGACCTTGGCTGGGAGTCGCCGGCCCGACGCCTCAAGCTGGCACGCACCGACATACGGTCAATCCGGCATGCTCCGGCGCGTGCAATCACATGGTATGGTGATTGTAACGGCAGCGTGGTGGGGATGTGTCTGACTGACGGTAATAGAAAGGTGATCTGGCTGGACCAGGCCGATCGCATGGACGACCCGACCATCTGCTCAGAGGAGGCGGAGCTGTTGATCTGCCCCGAACCGGCCCGCCTGCCGGGCAGCTGTTCTCATCCTCTATTCTATGTATTCACGGGGCGCCGGGGTCGGATCGAAGGCGTTCAGGACTCCACTGTTCAGATTATGCTCACCCGAACTCATGGTGCGGTGCACGTTCGCCTTGGAGATGGCTCCCTGCGCATGAGACCCACAATAAGGTAAAGCTATACACCGCCTTACCGATATTGGCCATAGGTACCCCGCACAGCGGGGTGAACGGCATGTGCCGTTTGCGGAGCCAAATATATGAGCCTGACAGGTAACCTGAACACCATCAGTTTTCCGGATCTTCTGCAACTGCTCTCCACGGGCAAGAAGACCGGTACGCTCACTGTGAGGCGCATACGCCTCGCCAAGGAGATTTCGTTTCGTGGCGGCAACATCGTCTTTGCCCGCTCCACCAACGACAAGGAAGACCTGTTCGGCCAGATGCTCCTCAAGCGGGGACAGATCTCCAAGGCCGATTTGGCACGCGCCCTCCAGACCCAGAAAACACAGGGCAAAAAGTTGGGCACCGTCCTGGTGGAGCTCGACCTCTTCTCCAGGGATGAGGTCATTGAAGCCCTGAAGCTCCAGATAGAAGAGATCGTGTACACGCTGTTCGGATGGGAAGAAGCTGAATTCGCTTTCGCCGAAGGCGAGACACCGCCCGATGATCAGATCCAGACCGAGCTCAATACCATGAACGTCATCATGGAAGGCACGCGACGGATCGATGAGTGGGTGGAGGTGCAGAAGGTGCTGCCCGATCCGAACGTACCGCTCAAGCCGGTTCTCGTACCGCAGGGCATTCGCGAAGAGGTGCGACTGACCCTGGATGAGTTCCAGATGCTCATTCTGATCGACGGCGAGCGCACCGTACCCGACCTGCTCGAGTTTTCGCCCGTCGGTGAGTTCGTCACATCCAAGGCGCTCTACAAACTCATGGTTGCGGGCTTGATCGAACCCGGTGAGGCCACGCCTCAATCTGTGACTCCGGCCGAAGAAGAGAAGCAGCTCTACACCAGTCTGTCCGATCTATACCGTCGCTGTTTCCGGTCGCTGTGGGAAATCTGGATCAAGATGATCGGTGAAGGGAATCTACCGCTCTGGCGCAGCAAGGGTCGCCCCGGTCATCCCGAAGATGATCTCATGGAATGGCTGCTGACCGCCGACGACATACCTCCGGACAAGCTGATGGCGCGCCTGCACACCATCCCGGCACACGTGCGCCTGCACAAGTTCTTCGATGCCGCCAACGGGCGCCTGACCGAAGCCGTGGAGCGCATTGTCACGGTAGTGGGACCGCCTGCTGGGCGTCGTGTGGCCGCCAACATCAAGCGTGAGCTGGCGCTTCCGATCGCCGAAAAGCGGTCGCTGCTGCAGAAATATGACGTGGAAGAGGAGCTTTTTTCCGCACTGCGTGCGGGAGGATAGGGAAGACCGGTTATGCGATGGAACGTACGTATCGGATTGGCTCTCGCCGCCGTGGGGCTGGCCCCGCAGATGGCCTGCGCCACGGAGGCGGCCGCTCCCCTCGGGGCGGTATTTCTGAGCGGTACCGGAGCCCTGGCCGTAGGCGCCGCGGGTGTCGGCTGCCTCCGACTGTACTCCGTCCTGAAGGGCGGTGATCTGGGCGCCGCGTGGCAGACCGTCGCCTATGCACTGCTTTTTCTGGCGGTTGCGCTCATTCTGGAGGCCGTGGTGGCGGCCGGCTGGCTGTCCGTGCCACCGCATGTCACGGCCCTCGTCAGGGTGCTGGGCGCGGCGGGTCTGCTGCTCAGCGTGATGCGGTTCGCCAAGGTGTTTCGATGAGTAATCAGTGTCGAGTCGTTTCAAGGAGAGCGTGGCATTGACCCAGTCATGGTGCAAGTCTATCGTCCGGCGGGATGAACGACAGGTGGCAGACGATGAGTCGTGAGCGTATCCTGGAGCGGATCGAGAAGTGCCGACAGATCCTGAAGGCCAATCCGCGTTCGCAGATATTCGCCGCGCTGGCCGAGGCGTACCGCAAGCTGGGAGACCTCAAGGCCGCACTCGATGCCTGCAACGACGGATTGCGTGAGCACCCCGAATACG
>JAUVRN010000366.1 GCA_030597645.1 Candidatus Zixiibacteriota bacterium | reverse complement strand
GTCGATCCGAAGAAGAAGACCAGAGTGGATCACGCCCGGATGGAAACCAATGCGGACTGGAACCCGTACCAGGGCTGGTCACTGGCGGGCTTCGCAGCCACCACGCTCAGCCGAGGGCGGACGATTGTTGACCAATACCGGTTCGTGGGTCGGAACGCCTGGGGGCAGTACCTGCCGCGCAAGAGAGTCGGCAAGCTGTGACCTAAGCCAATCCTAGTTGAGAATGCACAGTGTACGGGTCGGGTTTTCGAAGAAAATGGGCGCTTCACTGTGCAATCATAAACTAAGCTTGCTTAGTGATTTACAAACCGAGTTCGACGAGGTGTGTGATGGCCAGGGCCGGCGATCGGCTGAGTGAAGCCCAGCTTCGTGCCAGTTTCGTCGAAGCGCCGCCGCCGCTCACGCTCGATGAAGCGCTGGGAGAAGCGGCCTGCTGCCTGTACTGCTTCGACGCACCCTGCATGCGGGCTTGTCCCACGCACGTCGACGTGCCGAAGTTCATTCGCCAGATCTGTCACGGCAACCAGATCGGCGCGGCGAGAACGATTCTGGAAGCGAACATACTGGGAGGCAGTTGTGCCCGGGCCTGCCCCACCGAGGTGCTCTGCGAAGGTGCCTGCGTAGCGAACGCGCTGGTGAAGACCCCCATCCCGATTGGAAGATTGCAGCGCTATGCCTGTGACGCCGCCCGCGAGAAGGGCGTGCGGTTCTTCAGGCCCGGCCCGCCGACGGGCAAGAAGGTCGCGCTGATCGGCTCGGGGCCGGCGGGTTTGTCCTGCGCCCACGAGCTTCGCAAGAAGGGGCACGACGCCGTCGTGTACGAGGCGCGCGAGGTGCCCGGCGGCCTCAATACCCTGGGGGTCGCCCTCTACAAGATCACACCCGAGTTCGCCCTGACCGAAGTCGAGCTGGTCAAGCAGATGGGCGTGGATATCCGCATGAACCACCACGTCTCGGCCGCGGAAATCCAAGCCCTGCTCACGCAATACGACGCCGTGTTCCTGGGGGTCGGGTTGGGGTATACGTATCCTCTGGGCATTGCAGGGGAAGACCTGCCCGGCGTTTGGGAGGCATTGGAGTTCATCTTCCAGACCCACACCAAACCCCTTGACCAGTGCGACGTCGGCCGAACCGTGCTCGTCATTGGGGCGGGCAATACCGCAATCGACGTGGCGACCACCGCCGCCCGGCTGGGGGCCGAGCACGTCGTCATCGCCTATCGTCGGGGTAAGCAGGCGATGCCCGCGTTCGCCTACGAGTATGAGCTGGCGCGGAAGGACGGCGTCCGGTTCGAGTGGTTCGCCCAGCCTGTACGCGCAATCGCCGAGAACGGGGCGGTGGCGGGCGTCGAGTTCGTGCGTACGGAATCGGAGGATCCAGAGTCGAGGCAGGCGCCCGTGATCCCGGTGCCCGGCTCCGAGTTCGTGATCCGGGCCGACATGATTGTCAAGGCACTGGGGCAGGAACAGTTGTTCGATCTGCTCCGGTCGGTTCCGGGTATCGAGGTGGACCGGGGCATGGTGGTGGTCGATCCCGCGACGGGGGCGACGAGCGTTCCCGGTTTGTACGCCGGCGGCGACTGCATCCGCAACGGCGGCGAAATCGTCGACGCCGTCGAGGACGGGAAGATCGCGGCCCGGGCGATCGACAAAGCGCTGAGCGGTTCGGGGAGTGGAGACGTCGCGCATGGCTGATCTGAGCATTGAGTTCTGCGGCGTGAGGGCGCCCAACCCCTTCTGGCTCGCATCGGGGCCGCCCACCAACTCGGAGTACCAGGTTCGCCGTGCCTTCGACGCCGGTTGGGGCGGCGCCGTCTGGAAGACCGTCGGGCTCGAGCCCATCGTGAACGTGTCGTCTCGCTACGGCAGCATCGACTACGAAGGCCGGAAAGTCGCAGGCCTGAACAACATCGAGCTGATCACGGACCGGACGCTCGAGGTCAATCTTCGCGAGATCGCGCGCGTCAAGCGCGACTACCCCGACCACACTCTGTTCGTGTCGCTCATGGTCGACTCGGAACGCGAAGCCTGGCACGATATCACGAAGCGCACCCAGGACACCGGAGTGGATGGAATCGAACTGAACTTCGGATGTCCGCACGGCATGAGCGAGCGGGGGATGGGGTCCGCCGTCGGGCAGGTGCCGGAATACACCCGCATGATCACCGAATGGGTCAAGGAGGTGGCCGAGATCCCCGTCATCGTGAAGCTGACGCCTAACGTGACCGACGTCACGGTGATCGGGCAAGCGGCCGTCGACGGTGGGGCCGATGCGCTGTCATTGATCAACACGGTCAGTTCTATCGTGGGAGTCGACCTCGATACGTTCGCGCCCAAGCCGGCCGTCCGCGGGCTCGGGTCCCACGGCGGGTACTGCGGGCCCGCGGTCAAGCCGATCGCCCTGCGTATGGTGTCAGCCCTCGCCGCCGAGCCCGGGATCAACGTCCCGATCAGCGGGATCGGCGGTATCCAGGCGTGGCAGGACGGGGTCGAGTTCATGCTGCTGGGGGCCGGTTCCGTGCAGGTCTGCACGGCCGTGATGCACTACGGGTTCCGACTCGTCGAGCATCTGATCAGCGGGATGGAACAGTGGATGCTCGACAAGAACTTCGCGAAAGTGAGCGACTTCGTCGGCAAGAGCGTCCCTCGGATCAAGAGCTGGGGAGAACTCGACCTGCACTACAGGGTGGCCGCCAAGATCGAGCAGTCCAAGTGCATCCACTGCGGCCTGTGCTACGTTGCCTGCGAAGACGGCTGTCACCAGTCCATCAAGATCCAGCGCCGGCCGCTGGCCGAGTACCTGAAGACAAACGGCCCCGACAAGCAGGTTCTGCGCTCAGGCGGGTTCACCGTCGTGCCGGGGGCCGGCGGCGGCACCGTGAACATCTTCACCATCGATCAGGACGCCTGCGTGGGCTGCAACATGTGCAGCCTCGTCTGCCCGGTGAGCGGCTGCATCACGATGGAAGAGATCGACACCGGCAAGCAGCCCATGAGCTGGAACGAGTATCAGCAGCTTCTCGCCCGGGCCCAGATCGACAAGATCCAACCACCCGAGCACGCGTAAACGGTTTCACCCTGCCCGGGCATGCTCGTCGGCATGGAGTGGGTGACATCCTGTTCGTCGCGTCAAGTGCGGGCGGTGACTTGGGCGATACACTCGTTCAGGCAATCGATGAGGAAATCGCAGTCGGGCTTCGTGATGCACATCGGGGGCTTGAGGCGAATCACGTT
>JAUVRN010000024.1 GCA_030597645.1 Candidatus Zixiibacteriota bacterium | reverse complement strand
CATGTTGAGAGAAGCCATCGAGAAGTGTCCGGACGATCTATGGGCCAGCGACGAGTACACCAATCGCTTTTGGCGTATCGCATATCACACGCTCTATTTTACGCACCTGTACCTTCAGCCCACCGTGCATGATTTCCGCCCGTGGGAGCATCATCAGACCAGCATTCAGGATATGGATGACATCCCGTCTCCGCCCGACATCCTGGAACTCACGGAGCTGCCGCACCGCCCGCCGCAGACGGGGGAGCCTTACTCAAAGGTACGAGTATTGGAGTACTGGGAGTTGTGCGATCGGATGATCGATGAGGGCGTCGACAGGCTCGATGTATTCGCGCCGGAGAGCGGTTTCCCCTGGTACAAGATCCCGAAGATCGAACATCAATTAGTCAACATACGTCACATCCAGCACCACACGGGACAGCTCACGGATCGGATTCGAACGGCTACAGCGTCCGGCGTAGAGTGGGCCGGGGCGCGGGGCCGGAGGCAGTTCCCTGGATGATACAAACATCGGAGCGATGCGCGACATTCTGCAAACGAGGAAAAGCTCGCAATCCTGGACCCGCTGTAGAAGGGGTCAGATCCAATCCCCTCACGGGCAGGTCCAGGGATCCTGCCAGATGCTGCACACGTCGCACGGCGGCGGTCCCGCCTTGAACACATAATTGACCAGGTAGATGATGTCTGCCGAGGTGAAGGCCTGGCTGCAGTTGACATCCGCTGTGGCCCTGCAGACGGGAATCGTGCCACCTTTATAGATGAAGTCGATCGTCTTGATAATGTCGGCAGTCGTCACGACGCCGTCCCAGTTGACATCGCCGGTCGTCTCGATGAAGCAGAAGTCAGGATTGTAAAGCCATCTCTCGGTGCGGTTCACCCAGTCGCCGGTCGGTTCGCCATTGTCATCCGCGCCCACGGCGGAGACGTACAACGCGACGGGGTAGTCAAAGTCCTGCGGAGCCACCCACTTGAAGCTCCAGCGCTGGGCGATGGGCTGGGTGGTGTCGGGTAGCGTGCCTTCCGGTGTGGCACGGAGGTACTGGCGTCCGTTCGCGCCGATGGCGAACTCTGTGCGGAGTGAATCCGTGACCAGTATCTGGCCCGTCGGATCGCCGTCCAGGCCGACCGCCGTCAGTTCAAAGCCCCAGCGTTCGAAACCTGTATCCGGACTGTTCGAGGCAACCTGGTATTGCACGTATGCGCCCACCGTATCACCAGGCAGGAAGTGGGACCCATTGGTCGAGAGGTAGAGGTAGTCACCGGGGTACGCGTAGACCGGGTGGTCGTCGTGGCATCCGGCCGTCGCACAGGTCGCTTCGCCCGGTGCCCCTGTGTGTCCGACCGGCGGGCCATCCAGGTTGGCACCGACCCACCCGGCGGTCACTATCAGTGCGGCCAACCAAAGGGGGAACGGCCTGAAGTGTGGGAGGATGCCACGACGTCGAGGTACTCGTGCATTCATCTCGCTCCTCGCATCCACGGGGAAGTGAGTGAGGACTATCCTAACCGGAAGATACCGTCGGACCGGTAGCTGTCAACATCGATTGACGGCGATGGTGCCCCGGCTACGGGAGAGTCTGAAGCAGGGAACTGGCCGTCTCGAGATCCGGCCGCGCGCCGAGATCGGCGAATGTTCTTTGCGCGGCTTCAAGCTGGAGTCGGGCATCTTCGTGATTGCCGGTACCGAGGTAGGCCCGGGCCAGCAGGGTGCGTGCACGACTCGCGTCGTACGTGAAACCGATCCTGTTGAAGGATGACCACGCTTCGCGTAGCTCCGTAGAGGCGACCTCGTAGTTGCCCTTCTCAAGCGCAACGGCACCCCGCCCCAGGTGGGCATGCGCCTTGAACGCCGGACACTTGAAATCACCGGAGATGCTATCCAGTGCATCTGCAGAAGATAGCGCCAGATCATAGTCGGTCGTGCCGAGCGCGATCGTGATGCGTGCCGCCAGCAGTTTGGCCTGCCGGAGGCGGTTGTCTCCGGCTTCAGTCAGCGCTCTTTGAATGGTCTGGATCGCGGCCTCGCCTTTGCCCTGGGCCAGCCTGAGCAGGGCAAGCCCTGGCACCGGATCCACGTCGTTGGCCACCGCCTCTCGGAACGCTTCTTCCGCCTCCTGGTACTCGCCCTTACGAAGCGATAGTTCGCCCAGTTCGTTAAACGCTTCACCCGCATATCCCTTGAGGCCCGAAGACGTGAAGATATCGCAGGCCGCGCGAACAGCTTCTTCCGCTTCCGGCCAGCGACCGTGGTGACGCATAGCCTCGGCACTGTGTACACGGCAAATGCCTGTGTACGCCGAGGTGCCAAATGGCTGACACCACTTCAGTGCCGCATTGCTCCACTCCTGCGCCCGCTTGTAGTCAGCCAACGAATCACACACGACCATAGTGCGGCAGTAGAGATTACCCATGGTAGATGGAGTCACTTCACCGCTCGCCGCAGCCGTCATCGCCTCATCGATCAATTCCATACCCGCTTCGACGTCTCCCCGGCTCACCAGGATCTGGCCGTGGTCGTGAAGCGCTTCGGCCTGCAGATCGATATCACCGCAGCGGTCGGCCACTTCCTTGCACTGACGGTTGAGCTCCAGCGCACGTTCAAAGTCAGATTCACCGAGCGCGTTCACCGTCTTGCGACGCAACAGAAGACCGTGCTCAATGCACTCCGGTTGGTTACTTAGCAGGCGTTCGGCGCGTTTTTGCCATCCTCGTGCCACGGCCACGGCGTTGTTGCCAAGGTTGCGTCTGACCAGCTCCAGTGCCAGACGTGCCGCGTCCGCGTGCTGTCCCGCTTTGGAGTAGCCGGCACAGGCTGCATCGATAGTGCGGTCCGACTCATCGAATCGGTCGGTCCACTGTGCGCAATCAGAAAGCACCTCCAGCTCATGCGGACTCAGGGGACGATCTTCGATTAGCCTGTGGAGCTGCCGATACGCGTTCTCCCACTCGTTTCGCTCTAACGCCGCCGTGATCTCAGCCGGCATTTCAGACGCTGCGGAGTCTGCGCACTCTTCGGACGAGATGCCGCAGAGAACCTTCCTCAGGTCTTCGGCGCTGGCGAACCGCCGCGCAGGGTCCTTCTGGAGACAGCGGTTTACCGCACTGGCCACGACATCCGGCACCGACGTCAGGCGCGGGGCATCCTCGTGGACGATGCTGTACATCACGGCCGACGGGTGTTCACCATGGAATGGTCGGGATCCAGTTAGAAGTTCATAGAATAACACACCCAGAGAAAACAGGTCGGACCGACCGTCCACTTCCTTGCCTGAAATCTGCTCCGGCGACATGTACGCGGCGGTGCCTACTGTGATGTTGGCGTCGGTCAGTGGCTGCTCGCTCAAGACCCGCGCCACACCGAAATCGAGGACCTTGATACTGCCACCGGGCGTGATCATGATGTTGGACGGCTTGAGATCCCTGTGGATGATGCCACGGGCATGAGCTGCCATTACCGCATCGGTGAGCGGCAGGGCAATCGTCTCGAACTCACTCGTGTCGATCCCGCCGTCGCGGATCATGCTGTCCAGCGCTTCACCCTGTACCAATTCCATGGTGAGAAACAGGTCCTCGCCCTGTTCCTCTATAGAGTAGATGGTGACGATGTTGGGATGATTCAGCTTGGCCAATGCCTGGGCCTCGCGCCGGAAACGCTGCAGTGCCGCCTGGTTGCCTCGCAGCGACGTCGGTAGCATCTTTATAGCCACATCGCGCCCCAGCTTGGTGTCGCGGGCGCGGTACACCTGACCCATAGCACCGGCTCCGATGGTGCCGTCGATCTCGTAGTGAAGCAGCGACTTGCCGATCATGATCTGTGTCTCAACGTGTCGAATTCAGAGATGGACAGGGCCTGAGAGTACAACATCACATCCCCGACGGTCAATAGAGCGGATGGTAGCATACGAGGTCAGGCTCAACTACTCTGCGAACGTGAATCTGAATCGTATGCTGGGCCCGAGTTTTGGACCGAGAAGCGCCGCAGTCGCAAGCTGTTCATCACCACGAACACGCTCGACAGGCTCATGGCTGCGGCGGCGAGCATCGGGTTGAGCAGCAGGCCGAACGCGGGGTACAGCACACCGGCGGCGACCGGGATCAGCGCGGCGTTGTAGGCGTACGCCCAGAAGAAGTTGCCGTGAATCACGCGCAGGGTTCGACGTGACAGCTTAACGGCATTGACGACGCCGCGGGGGTCTCCCGACATGAGTACCACGTCTCCCGCTTCGACGGCGATGTCCGTACCTGTTCCAATCGCTATTCCCACATCCGCCTGCGCCAGGGCCGGTGCGTCGTTGATTCCGTCACCGACAAAACCGACCATTTGATCCTCATCCTGCAGCCGTTTGATCTCGCTGACCTTTTGATCGGGAAGGACACCCGCGATCACACGATCGATCCCTACCTGGTGCGCGACGGCTTCCGCAGTGGCGCGGCTGTCGCCGGTAACCATGGCGACCGTCAGACCGAGTTGACCCAGTGCGCTGACGGCATCCCTGCTGTTGGGTCTGGGGGCATCGGCAACAGCCAGCACAGCCACCAGTTTACCATCGACGGCGGCGTACACCGCGGACTTGCCCTGGTCTGACAACCGTCGGACCAGCGAGGTGGCTGCACTGCGGTCGGCCCCCAGTTTGTCCATGTAGCGGTCGGCGCCGATCCGGACAAGGTGGCCGTCCACGGTGGCCGCCAGGCCGTAGCCGGGTTCGGCTACAAAGTCCGTCGCGCCGGACCAGCTCACTCCACGCTCGCGGGCACCGGCCACGATGGCCCGGCCGATGGGGTGCTCACTCTGGTCCTCGGCGGAGGCGATCAGGGTCAACGCCTCGCCCTCGGTCATTCCAAAGGTCTCGATGTCCGTGAGTTCGGGGTGCCCCACAGTCAGCGTACCGGTCTTGTCGAACACGATCGTGTCGAGTTTGGCCATGAGCTCCGGGGCGGTACCCTTGCGGAATAGGACACCCGTCTCGGCGCCCCGACCGGTGGCAACCATGATCGCGGTGGGGGTGGCGAGGCCCATGGCGCACGGACACGCAATGAGCAACACGCTCACGGAAGCGACAAAAGCAAGACTCAGCGCCGGCGTCGGGCCCAGCAGCATCCAGAGCGTGAAGGTGGCCGCCGCGATGACCAGGACTACCGGCACGAATACCGAAGCGATGCGATCGGCCACCCGCTGTATCGGGGGTTTACCGGACTGCGCCTCGGCAACCATGCGCACGATCTGAGCCAGCACCGTATCGGACCCGACGTGCGTCGCACGAAACACGAACGCGCCCGTATCGTTGACCGTGCCGCCCACGACCGCCGCACCGATCGCTTTTTCGACCGGAACGGACTCTCCGGTGATCATGCTCTCGTCGACCCAGCTAGATCCCTCAGTGACTTCGCCGTCGACAGGGACGCGCTCACCTGGACGTACCGATACGAGGTCTCCGGGTCGCACGTCCGTGATGGGTACATCCAGTTCCTGCCCGTCACGAGTGACGCGAGCAGTTTTGGGTTGGAGTTCGATCAGTTTGCGAATGGCGGCTGACGTGCGCCCTTTGGCCCGGGCCTCGAGGTAGCGTCCGAACAGGATGAGCGTCACGATGACGGCAGAAGCTTCGAAATAGAGGTTGGCGGTACCGGCGGGGAACACCTGCGGTGCCAGCAGCACGAGCATAGAGTAGAAGTAGGCTGCCGAGGCGCCCATCAGAACCAGCGTGTTCATCCCGGGATTGACGTGACGAATCTCAGACCAGCCGTGCCGGAAGAAGTGCCGGCCGGCCCAGAAGAGAACCGGTGTCGCCAGGGCCCACTCGGTCCAGCGCCATGTTTCCGGGGACAGCAGATCGTACAGCCACTCCCTGAACCCCGGGAATGCCATCGTACCCATCGACAGTACGACGAGAGGAGCGGTGAACGCGACGGCCAGGCGCAGATCGTGAAGAAGCTGTCGGGCGTGCTGGTCTTCTGCACCAATGGACTCGTCGCTCTCATCGGTCAGAATGGCGGGTTCGTATCCGGCCTGCCTGACGGCCGCTTCGACCGCGGTCAGGGCGACGGCACCCGCCGCAAAGTCGACCGTGGCCGTCTCTGTGGCCAGGTTGACGCTCGCGGCGACAACGCCCGGGACCTTCATGATGACACGCTCAACGCGTGCCACGCAGGCCGCGCACGTCATCCCCTGTACACCTATGCGAGTTTGCTCCATCGTGGTGCTGGAAGGTGCTATCACGCCACCGTAGCGCTGAACCCTTCCTCTTTGATGGCGGCTGTGAGCGCAGCAAGATCGGGAGTGCCTTCTACAATCGCCTGGCCCCGCTCGAGATGGACCTCGACTACCTTCGTTACTCCGGATACCCCCTCGAGCGCCCTGGTCACGGCTGCCACACAGTGCTGGCAGCTCATACCCTGAATGGTCAGTGTAATCATGTCCCTAAGTTATGGATTCGTCTGTTCGGGTCCAACTCGATATGTGAACGCGGTCCGGGGGACGACGGTGTCGAGCACACTTGCCAGTGGTCTGGTTCCCGCCGCATCATCAGGTGAGGAGGTACCCTGATGAGCGAAGAGCTCGACACCCACCACCGCGCGCTCAAGATCAACCTGGACTCGAAGATCTTCGGCACGTTTGCCGAGATCGGCGCAGGCCAGGAAGTCGCCCGGTGGTTCCTGCAGGTCGGCGGTGCAGCCGGCACGGTGGCCAAGACCATGTCGGCCTACGACATGAAATTCAGCGATGACATCTACGGTAAGGGCACACGCTACGTGTCGCGTGAGCGGCTGCTGGCCATGCTGGATCACGAGTACGCGCTGCTGATGGAGCGGCTTGCCGCTGTGCGTGGAGCCGAGACGCAGTTTTTCGTGTTCGCGGATACGGTCTCCGCGCGCAACTACGCCGGAACCAACGAGTGCAATGGGTGGATGGGAGTTCGCTTCCAAGTCCAGCCGCAGTCGGAGCCCAGTCATGTGCTGTTGCACGTCAACATGCAGGATCCGACCAACCTGCTTCAACAGCAGGCCCTGGGCATTCTCGGCGTTAACCGCATGTACGCGTCATTCTATGAGCGGGCGTCCGACGATGCATTGCTGGAAGCTACCTTTGACGATCTTACCCTGGAGCGACTGGAAATCGATGTCGTGGAGCTGTCTGGGCCCGCGTTTTCCGGCATCGATACACGTCGTCTGGGTGTGAAACTCGTGCGCAGTAGCCTCGCCCATGCCGTGCTGTTCGACACCGACTCGAAGCTCGTACAACCATCCGCGTTTCTGCGCAAGCGTCCCATCGTGATCGAGCGTGGTCTGTTCGAGATCGTAGTGCCAAGACACAGCCGAATGCTCGCCGATGCCAGTGCCAGGCTGCGTGAGGACGTCAACCCCGAGCGAGATCCGCTGGCCATTCCCGAACTGTCCGTCAACCCGATCGCGGGCAGGGAAGCACCGGACGAGATCGAGACCCTGAGGCGGCTGTCCGACGTATTTGCGTTGAAGGAGCCGGTGCTCCTGACACGGTTTCCCGAGGTCTATCACCTAACGACGTACCTGCGCCGTTATACACAAGAACCGCTGCGGTTCGTCTTCGGTGCGTCGACCATGGTTCAGATCATGCACGAGGCGCATTACTCCGATTTGATGGGCGGTCTGCTCGAGGCTCTGGGACATCTGCTGGGGGACAGTGTGAAACTGTATGTCTACCCCATGGAGGCCGACGTGTTTCGGCAGCAGCTTGCGGGATCTGGTGTCGTGGCCGGTTCCATCGTGGCTCCTTCTGAAGGATTCGTCACCGCAGAATCTATTGAGCTGGCACCGCCTGTAGGCCATCTGTACAAGTACCTGATCGAGGCGGGCTGGAGCGTCGGGCTCGCGCCACCCGCATGAGCTTCATCTGCCCGGGAGAGGGTCGAGCGATGGGCGCTCAGGAAAACACGAGTCTCCTACGAGCCTGACCCCAATACCCACTCCAATATCGATGCCCACGATGTACGAAACGCCATCCTGAGGCCTCTGTAGGACAGCAAGCTGCCGTATCCTCCTGGCGGTCCAACATAGTCGGATCCCGGGGGATCACACGGCGGTTGCACTTAGAGGGGGTGAGGAGCCCCTGATAGCCCGACAGACATCTGGAGACAGACATCCGGAGACAGACAGCATGATCAGACAACTTGGAGCAGCCGTTCTCGTGGGTCTCGCCGTTGCCGTCGCAGGGTGCAGCACCGACGACACCCCCACGTCATCCGGCGGCAACACCTCACGGACCGTCAAGACCGATCCGTCATTCGCAAACGACATCCAGGAGATCTTCAACCGAAGGGGATGCAGCGGGTCATCGTGCCACGGGTCGGCTCAGTCTGCCGGCCTCGATCTCCGCACCGGCAACGCCTACGGCTCGCTGGTCGGCGTGACCGCAACCCAGTCCAGCTTGAAGCGCGTGGAAGCTGGTGATGCCGCTGCGAGCTACGTGGTCGTAAAGGCCGAGGGCAATCAGACCACCGGCGGTCAGATGCCACTGGGAGGTCAGCCTCTCGACGCCACGGACCTGCAGAATATCAAGAACTGGATCAACCAGGGCGCCAAGAACAACTGATGCGTGCTGCCCTCCTGGCGGGGCTCGTGCTCCTGGCGTACGGAGCCCCGGGCTGGTCGCGGGAGTGTCATGTCGACACGACCCGGGCCAACCATGTGACGTTTGTGTCGGACGCGCCGATCGAGGACTTCGAAGGTACCACCGATCGCATCGACGGATACGTGTACTGGGAGGGCGACGCGCTGATCGCGGGAGACACGTACGCGCAGAGTGAATTCTACTTCGAAGTACTGCTCGATGCGCTCGACACGGGCATTGGTTTGCGCAATCGCCACATGCGGGACAACTACCTGCACACGCGCGATCACCCGTACGCGACGTTCGACGGAACGATACAACGTGTCGATTCGCTCACGGATTCAACCTGGCGCATTCAGGCTCACGGCACCTTCTCCATCCACGGAGTCGATCGGCCGTACGACATCGAGTGCACGGTGACGCCGGAAGGCAGCGGCTTCAGATTGTACAGTGCATTCGAGGTGCGCCTGCCGGACTTTGACATCGAAGTGCCCTCCCTGATGTTCATGAAAATCAGTGAGGTGATCCAGATCGAACTCTATGTCTACATGGTCACGATTCGCTAAGCGTCACCGCTTGGGCGTGAACGGGTGCGTCGCAGCGTGGATCCTCGCTGTGATTGCGATTCCGGGGGCGGCATCGGCACAGTCCGATCGAGTCAGCTGGAAGAGATCCGGCGCCGCTTCGGAGCCGAAGATCGTCGTTTTTCACTCCACACATGTGATAAATCTCCCGACGGCGGAGACCTACCAGAAGGGGATGTTCCAGTTCGAGCTCTCACACCGATTCGTCAACGCCATGTCGACGGGGTACGACACGTTCTACGGTATGGACGGACCGGCCAACATACGGCTCGGCCTGGGCTATGCGGTCACCGATGACGTGACGCTCACGCTGGCACGTAGCAATCTGAGGGGTCACGTCGAGCTGCTCTTCAAGTGGCGCATGTTTCGGCCGCGGTCTGCCGGCTTGCCTGTACACCTCGGCCTGGTGCTTGGTGGAGGCTGGGATACCAACAGCCCGCTGCAGGACGCGTCCAGTCACCGCAGCTTCCAGTACTTCGCCCAGTTTGTGGCCAATACCCGGATTGGGCGTTCGCTGGCACTGGGGGTGGTGCCGTCCTACCTGTACAACTCCATTCCTGAGAGTGAGGATGTAGAGCATGCCCTCACGCTGGGATTGTATGGACAGTACTATCTCTCGAGCCTCATGAGCCTGATGCTCGAGTGGAACGTAATCGAGCCCGGTTACTATGTTAAGTACGACGCCTTCGCATGGGGCATCGAGCTGGAGACCGGCGGCCATTCTTTCAAGCTCGTGTTTACAAACTCAACACATCTCAATACTCCTCAGTACCTTCCGGGCACAGTGAATAGCGCCGCGCCCAGGGAGTGGCGGTTCGGCTTCAATATCACGCGCTTGCTGAAGTTTTAGTCGAAGATAGAGTGGGGTCAGACTCGAGTGCCTGCCGCCAGGACTCCAGCGCAACTTCACGCCTGCGGGGATTCGAGCCTCTCGCCTGTACACGCAGTTGCCAGATGGACCTCAAACGGGTACTCTGACATTGCATCACGCCCAGATCGCACCATCGACCTGCACGAATTCGACGGGGGCTTAGCGATGAACGAACAGGAATTAATGGGCTTGATCTACGAGATCTTCGATCCGTCCATGCCCCGGTTGGGGCCCGGTGACCGTGACTCAACGAAGAAGGCGCTGGGCGCGGCACTCGCCGCGCTACCGGACGGAGTGCACGCGGCCGCGTCCACGAAGCTTCGGATTCTCGATGTGGGTTGCGGCAACGGTGCCCAGACGCTGCGGCTGGCCGGGTTGACGAAGGCCAGCATCGTGGCGGTGGACAACCATCAGCCGTACCTGGACGAACTGCAGCGCCGAGCCGAGCACGAGGGGGTTGCGCACAGGGTGCGCACGCGATGTGTGGACATGGCCGACATGGGGCTGGACGAGAAGTCCTTCGAGGTCATCTGGTCGGAGGGTGCACTCTACCGCATGGGTTTTCGTGAGGGTCTCGAGGTCTGCCACCGTCTCCTCGTACCCAGGGGCGTGATGGCGGTGACCGAACTCACATGGTTGCGACCCGATGTACCTGCAGAATGCCGTGACTTCTTCGCATCCGAGTATCCGGTCATGACCGACACCGACACCAACGTAGCAACCATCAAGGGTTGCAAATACGAGATGCTGTCGGTTTTCACCCTGCCTTCCGACGCATGGATTTCTGACTTCTACGCCCCGCTGGAGCGTCGTCTTTCAGCGATGCGAGAAAAGTACGCGTCAGATCCGGAGCGGCTCGCCGTCGTCGACTCCTGTCAGAAGGAAATCGACATGTACGGGAAGTACTCCGACGCCTATGGCTACGTCTTCTACGTGATGCGTCGGCGGGGTTGAGGGGAGTTCGGGGACGTGGCAGGTT
Organism: Candidatus Zixiibacteriota bacterium; assembly: GCA_030597645.1. Taxonomy (GTDB): domain Bacteria; phylum Zixibacteria; class MSB-5A5; order JAUVRN01; family JAUVRN01; genus JAUVRN01. The sequence goes on along the minus strand of JAUVRN010000024.1, from coordinate 1,318 downwards.
TCTTCTTTAGCCGGGATCGCCTATTACGCTTCAGTCGTTTTCGCGTCGCCTGTTTCGCGGTCGCGGTCCTCGCGTACCTGGGGACCGAGTTTGGACGTTACGTCTATCGGCCCTACATCTATCGTAACGGGATCGAAGACTTCGGCCTTGCGGACATGATGGGCAATCTGGGCGGTACCGTGGTCCAGATCTTTCTGTATCTGGGGTTGGCCAACGCCACCCGTATACAGAGCTTCAGGATCATCGTGGGGATCACCGTGGGGTACACCGTCTACGAGTTTCTACAGCCCATTCTCCCCAGAGGCACGTTTGACTGGCTGGACGTCTGGGGCACCATCGTTGCCGGTATGGCTTCAGTGGTCCTGCTGGTGATACTCCACCGCATCTTGCCGGAGCGACCGGATCAGGCGGGAGATCCCGCGCAGTAATCCGAAGCTGGCCCTGCTGGGCCGGCCCCGCTTTGAGTCCGCTCCTGTCTGGCCGGACCCGATTTGAGTCCGATCCTACTTCCTGATCACGAGCTTACCGACGTCGGTGCCGAAGCGGCTCTCGATGGTGTAGATGTAGATGCCGGTCTTCACGGCCTGGGTGTTGCGGGTGATGAGGTTCCAGACCGCCACGGTCTCCTCGGAGCTGGCGGCCGGCTCCGCGTGATCTATGCGGCGCCCCAGGTCGCCGTCGAGGGTCCAGATGGAGATCGCACAGGTGTCCGGAATGTTGGTGAAGGTGACTTTTCGTGCGCGTTCCGGATCGGGCACCAGACCCCGCGGATTCTCCCAGTGTGATGCGTTGTAGTCGTCGGCCAGGCGATACGGATTGGGATAGACACCAGGTTTGGGCCGCTGCGCCTTCACGACCTCAGCGGAGTTGATCGGCCAGATCTCGGTGGCGTTGGCCAGCGGGGAAGACTCCAGGGGGGAGAGATCCGCGGCCGGATTGCCGAAGTCAAAGGTCGTCACCGCCAGGAACACCGGCTCGGCCAGCTGCAGCCCGTCGATGGCGTACTCGTATTCATAGAAGGGCCACTCGACTGTGCTGTCATTCGCCAGGATCAGGGTCGAGTCCTCGGGCCTGCTGAAGGGGTACACCTTGCGAATCACGCCGGTGACGTCCTGACCCAGAGAGTCTACCAGGATGGCCAGGGCCGTGTCGTCGACCTTCTGGTTCGCTTCGAAGCGGTGGAAACAATAGAGGTTGGTGTCCAGCCGCGAAGGGTCGATGGAGTCGAGCACGATCTCGGTGAGCGCGACATCCTCCCGGCACACTTTGAAGCTGTCCGGATGAAACGGTGTGCCCGGCATCCAGCCCTGGGTCGAAT
>JAUVRN010000022.1 GCA_030597645.1 Candidatus Zixiibacteriota bacterium | reverse complement strand
CATGACAGTTGAAGCCGAAGTGCATCAATATCCGGGGCTCCCGTGGCCATCGCAACCGCAAGTTCTGTGGAGCCCGTGCCGGTTGCCCCGGGGTACGGGCCGCTCGATATTGCACCCATGCCGTACGATCCTGCCGAGATTCTCGAGACCATCCACATGACACGTGTGGAGCACCTGGACATTCGAACCGTGACGCTCGGTATCTCCCTGCTGGACTGTGCGGACCGGTCGGTACGCCGCGCCTGTGACCTGGTGGCGGCCAAGCTCCAGAGGGCGGCGGGCGATCTGGTGGCCACCGTGGACCGAATCGAGGCAGAGTTCGGTGTACCCATCGCCAATCGGCGCATATCGGTCACGCCGCTGGCGATTGTAGGCAACGGCTTCGACCGCGAGGGCTTTCTGGCGCTGGCCGAGACTCTCGATCGCACGGCGGCCCAGCTCGGCATAGATTTCGTGGGGGGATTCTCGGCGCTGGTCCAGAAAGGCGCGACACCCGGTGACTGGACCCTCATCGACAGCATCGCCGAGGCTCTGGCCCGAACCGACCGCGTCTGCTCGTCGATCAACGTGGCCTCTTCACGTGCCGGGATCAACATGGACGCGGTGGCCCGCATGGGTGAAGTGGTTCGCGCCACGGCCGAGGCGACCGCGGACCGGTCCAGTGTCGGCTGTGCCAAGCTCAGCGTGTTCTGCAACATGCCGGATGACAACCCGTTCGTCGCCGGTGCGATGCACGGCGTCTCGGAGCCGGATGTGGTCGTCAACGTCGGCATATCGGGGCCGGGTGTGATACTCGCCGCCGTGGAACAGGCTGGCGACGCCGACCTGGGCACGATGGCCGAGACGATCAAACGCACGGCGTTCAAGGTGACGCGCATGGGTGAGATGGTAGGCCGCAAAGTCTCCGACCGTCTCGGTGTCGATTTCGGCATCGTCGATCTGTCGCTGGCCCCCACACCAAAGGTACGCGACTCCGTGGCCCGGGTGATCGAGGCGCTCGGCATCGAGCGGGTGGGGGCGCCCGGCAGCACGGCGGCCCTGGCCCTGCTCAACGATGCCGTCAAGAAGGGCGGCGCCATGGCCAGTTCGTACGTAGGAGGCATGTCTGGTGCGTTTATACCGGTCGCCGAGGATGCCGGGATGGTGAGCGCGGTAGAGGCCGGCGCCCTCTCCCTGGAGAAGCTCGAGGCCATGACCGCCGTCTGTTCGGTCGGGCTCGACATGGTGGCCGTACCGGGCGACACGACCGCCGAGACGATTGCGGCCGTGATCGCCGATGAGATGGCGATCGGCTGCGTCAACAACAAGACCACGTCGGTGCGCATCATTCCGGCCATCGGCTACGCGGTGGGTGACCGGCTCGAATTCGGGGGCCTGCTGGGTACGGCGCCGGTGATGCCCATATCGCGGTTTCGCGCGGATCGATTCATACAGCGGGGCGGGCGCATCCCGGCCACGCTGCAATCGCTTACGAACTGACGACCGGGGAAGCCCGGTCCGCGCAGGGGCCGACTTGACCCGGGCACCGCGCGCCAATAGAATAGCGCTACTCTGGAGGCAGAATGAAAATCAACTCGCGTTCCATACGTGACGTAGTCGTGGTGAGCCTGGAAGGGCGCATCCCCGGCGAACCGGAAAAAAAGCAGATCCAGGAAGTCATGAACGGCTACCTGGCGAGCGGCACGCGCAAGGCGGTCATCGATCTGTCCAAGCTCGACTGGATGGCCTCGGCGGGCATCGGCGCGCTGATCGGCACCCACAAGGCGTACGAGGACGTGGGTGCCCAGATCATTCTCTCCGGCCTGACCGATCGCATCAAGGAACTCGTGGTAATTGCACGCCTCACCGAGATCTTCGATATTCAGGACTCCGTGGAAGAGGCGCTGTGGGGGTTAAGGGTGTGGTTCTCCGTCCTCGCCGGCCCCTTTCTTAGGAGGTGCGACCTATGAATCTGAGTATCCGCGGAGCGGCACTGGCCGCCGGGATCACCTGGGGTGCGGCCATGCTGCTGACGGCCGCCGCCGACAGCGCGTGTGGCTACGGCAGTGCCTTCCTCACCATGATGGACGGGCTCTACCCCGGCTACACGCACGACGGATCGGTGTGGTCGATTGTGGTCGGTACGTTGTATGGCTTGCTCGATGGTCTTGTCGCCGGTGCCGCATTCGCCTGGCTGTACAACAGATTCTCTGGTTAGCTGTCCGCAACTTCTTGCCAAACAACATATTACACTTATCCCGCCTGCGCTGCCGGACAGGCTTCGTACGCGGGGAATAATACGGGTGTCTACGGGTCGACCTGTTGGGCGGGCCGCAACCTCCTGTCAACGGGTGGGGAGGGTCCTCCTTTGAATAAGGGTCCGCCCTCTTTTTTTTCCTTCCGAGATTGATCGGGCTTTCCTGAATCCCGCCCGAGTTGACCTCTTTTGCAGACACAGAATGGCCGCGTGTGGGGGCGGCCTTTCTCTTGCCGGAACTTCAGGGCTCCGACTACAGGTTGGCAAGAAAACCGAGTCTGCCCCCCATCAAGCGATAACTCTTGGAATTCTCTCTGGCCCGCGTTTCTTTTCTGTTGAGTTCCGGCTTCTTCGTGCCCTGACACCCCGCCTCCCCCGGGACGCGGGATCGGTTCGTACTGCACCTCGTTTCACGCACCACACCATCCCGGGGAGAAAAACGATGCTTGGATTAACCGGACCTCCCGGGAAACGTGCTGCAGACACTCGCGCTCTTGTTCTGCTTCTCACAGGGATCTGCGCTGTCGCGCTCACATGTGGGCCCCTCGGTGCCACAGCCGCGGCCTTCGAGTGCGGCGACCTCACTCAGGACGGTGCGATCACGGCGGCCGATATCATCTCCATCGTCAACTACGTTTTCAAGGGGGGGCCGACACCGGAGCCCCCGGAGTGCGCAGACGTCAACCACGACTACGCCGTGACCAGCGCCGATGCGATCAGCCTCATCGGCTTCATCTTTCGCGGCGGGGCAGCGCCGTCGTGTCCGCCCGAAGGGGTACCCGTTACTCACGACGGCTGCAAGCTGTTCACGGTAGAGACGGGAGCGGCGGGCCCGGCCGCTGACCAGGACTGCATGTTCTGGCTGTACGACGGCCTGGGCACCCTGCAGATCCAGCACCTGAATGCCGGCTTCAACTGCTGTCCGGGCGAAATCCACGTGGCCGTGGAGCGCGAAGTCGGTCTAATCCGAATTATCGAATCGGAGCACTTCGACGGGTCCGGCGGCTGCGACTGTCTCTGCCTGTTCGACCTGCAGTACGAGATCGGTGACGTCGCACCCGGGGACTACACCATCACCGTCGAGGAGCCGTATCGCAATCCAGGAGATGATCCGCTTCAGTCTGAGGTCACGCGGCCCGCCGGCCCGGCGGCCGACTCGCACTGCGTGGCTCGGTCCACCTATCCCTGGGGCACAGGGACCAGTCCGATGCTGCGCATCGTCACCACGTTCGGCTGCAAACCGCTCGGCGCCGCCGTTCTTGCGGACTCCGTGCCCTCCAACCAGGATTGCGCGGTGTACCGGTACGATGCCGGGAACTCGGTGCTCTACCTCGAACACCTCAACGCGGGGTTCAATTGCTGCCCCGTGATCGGGGCCGACATGTCGGTGACGGGGGACTTGATCACGATCACGGAGCGCGAATCACCCGACAGTCTGGGGTTCTGCTTCTGTCTCTGCCTCTTCGATGTCCATTACGAGATCTGGGAGCTGCCGCCCGGCGCGTACACGATCCGGTTCGTGGAGCTGTACCTCGAACCGGGCGACGAGCCGCTCGAGTTCCCGGTGGACCTCGCCACCACGCCCGAGGGGACCGTGTGCGAGTTGAGATCACACTATCCCTGGGACTACTAGCAAGACAGGGATGTGAGCGGACCGGGGTACGCTGCACGACGGTGCAGAAGTGGCGTACCCCAGTCGGCACCTCCCGACCGACTGAGAAGATGCGCCCCTGCCCGGGCAGTTATTTCACAATGACGAGCTTTCCCACATCCGTACCGAATTCACTCTCCACGGTGTAGATGTAGATACCCGTCTTCACGGCCTGCGTGTTCCGTGTGATGAGGTCCCACACAACCACGGTCGCATCCGATGATAGCGGATGGGCATCGTGGTCAAGTTTCCGCACGAGATCGCCGTCGAGCGTCCAGATCGACACGGTGCACGTGGACGGCACGTTGGTGAAGGTCACCTTGCGCGAGCGCTCCGGGTCCGTTCCCTGGCGCGTGGGATCTTCCCAGCCCGACGCGTTGTAGTCGTCGGCCAGGCGATAGGGATTGGGGTACACACCCGGTTTGGGCTGATTCGATTCCACGATGTCTGCCGAGTTGATCGGCCAGACCTGCTCCATGGTCGCCAGCGGGGATGACTCCAGTGATGACAGCCCGGGGGCAGGATTGCCGAAGTCAAAGGTAGTCACCGCCAGGAAGACGGGTTCCGCCAGCTGCAGGCCGTCGACGGCGTATTCGTACTCGTAGGACTTGTCGTACGGCTCGCCGTGTTCCCAGAGCGTGTCATAGTGTGGCGCGTTGCCGCCCCGCTCTCCGCTCCCGCCCCCGCTGCCGTAGTTCATGTGGTCGACCAGGTTGGCCAGCCCCACGTCGTCTGCCATTTCGTTCGATCCATAGCGCTGGAAGTAATAGTAATTGGTGTCCAGTTTGGATGGATCGATGGGATCCAACCGCACCTCGCGCAGTGCCCGGTTGACCTCGGCGATCTTGAAACTGTCCGGATGGAACGGCGTCCCCGGCCTCGGGTTCCAGTGACTCGTGAAGACCGCCGTATCGACGAGCGCCTGGTACAGTGCCTGCAGCGAGTCGAGATCGAACGGCGGATCCTTGACGACCCAGCGCTGCGTACCGGAACTGTAGCGGCGGCGCAGCCAGTTGACGTGGTCGCGCTGGGTGAGTAGCGCAAAGTCGGCGAGTTGTCCGGGCCGACTCAGGTACACGCGATAGCCTTCGAAGTCCGCCAGGTTGGAGAACACGTCGAGCTCGGTCTCCGATCGTTCCCCGTTCCAGCGCATCACGATCTTGCGCTGCATTGTCTTGAAGCGCAGTTCGGGAGCCGGCGGAGGTGGCGGTCCCTGAAAATCCGGGACGCCGTCGCCCGAGTAATAGATCGTGTCATCGCCCACGATGCGATAGCTGCCCCGGGTCCCGTTGCCATCCGTGTCGAATCCCGGCGTATCGTACACCCAGCCCGCCCACTGTGCGTTGCGCGCGAAGTCGGTCAGATCCAGGCGCTCCAGATACTGGTCGGGCCGCCCGGGATCGAAGAAGGTCTGAAAGTTCTGCGGGTCTTCGTGAAAGTCCGCGCCCGCGATCAGGGCGATCGTGAGGGGCAGCGTACTGTCGGGAACAACATTGAAGGGACCGAACGACAGCAGATATCGGGTGTCGAATCCGTCCGCGAGGTCCTCGGCGAGCACGGGATTGGCCACCGGGGGCATCCAGCCGTCCACCTGGTGATCAATGGCCGATTCGATCTGGTCGTAGTCGAATTCTCCGTTGGAGAGCACCTGGTACTTGGCGCGGTCGCCCTCGGGGGTCCCGAGGTTGCCGCTGACGAAGTCGATCGGGTTGCTGCGCTTTCGCGGCCCCCAGTCCTGTGCGGCCGTCTGGTTGGATATCCACCAGTTGAATGCAAACTGGAGATCGGACGTCGGCGCCTGCACCACACGCACTCCGACCACCCCCGTGGGTGACGCCAACCCGTAGCGCCCGCCGGCCGGGTCGCCGTCATTGTCGGCGATCCAGGCAATGTTGATGGTATCCAGAAAGCCTGCGCCCGCCACCGATGGCACGGTGGGTGTAAACCCCGTGATGTCGTCCTGATAACCCTCGAGCCCGAGATTGACGTGGTGCACGTCGTGGTCCATGTAGAGGCCCATGTAGAGATCCCGAATCACGTCCCGGCTGATGTTACGCAGATCGATATGCATCAGGATGAAGTCCTCCGCATAGTCGAAGGACCAGGCGTAGGACTCCTGTCGAATTTCGAGACCGATAGGGATGTGCGGCCGGCCGTCGATAGGATCCTGATCGACGAACTGGATGTTGGTCACCGTGTCATAGTACACGGCGACAAAATCCTGCTCCGAGACCGCAGCCTGAGAAAACTCCACGTCCCCGCAGCGTGAATTGGCGGACGCCCTCAGGGTCGGGCGTATCGTACGCTCCACGATGTCGCCCTCGGGATAGGGCAAGGGGAAGAACTCGTGGACGTCGTACCAGCCATCGGCGCCCACCGACACCAGCGTGTCGCGGCCCTTGACGGCGCCCACCCACATGGCGCCCTGGTAGAGATACTCGATCGCCGAGCCCCTTGGGAACTCGAACGACTCGGCCGGCCGCCCCGTGCAGGGATCGGTCTGCGTACGCGTTTCGCTGCCGAAGAACCCCCAGTTCGTGGCCGTAAAGGCCACGTTGCCGATCCGATGTGTCCGGTTGGTCGTGTACGGGCTGGCGCTCGCGCCCAGAGCGTGGCGAGGCCCGTCGCCGCGGGATTGTGGAAGTGACCGTGAAACGGCGCTGTCCTGGGTTATGGCAACCGCCATGGCCGCCAGACACAGCACGGTGAATCTGCGTGCCATGAGGCACCTCCTCTGTCGTCCACCCACTCCGTTCCGGCAGCGGTTAGAAGTCCGACAGGAGTAGAAGAGAATGCCCGGCCGCTCCCGGATTGGACCTGGTTTCGAGCGTGGCTTCGTCACGAGATCGAGCGAAAGAGGCGCAGGCAAGGAATCGAGGTCGAACACGCCCGGAGGTGACCCCCACAGGGCCGACGAGGACGGTTTCGGCCAGGGACACCGGCCTGCACCTTGCAGCCGATCGCAGTAGATGCCGTTCTTGAAACCAGTTCTTTCCCTATCTAGGGCCTAGACCCGGTCTGAGCCAGCTTATTCCCGGCTGGACGCCGTCCGGGCCGGATACACGACGGGGCCCCGGCAGGGGCCCCGTGAGATGGAGTCTGGAGGCAGGCGATGAGCGGGCGCTTACTTTATGATCACCAGCTTGCCCACGTGCGTGTCGAACTCGCTCTCCACCGTGTAGACGTAGATGCCCGTCTTCACGGACTGCGTATTGCGCGTGATCAGATCCCAGACGACCACCGTGGCCTGCGACGACAGCGGGTCCTCGTCGTGGTTGATCCGACGGACCAGCTCGCCGTCCAGGGTCCAGCTCGATACCGCGCACTTTTCCGGCACGTTGGTCCGCGTCACCTTGCGGGCGCGTTCCGGATCGAGACCCTGACGCGTCGGATCCTCCCAGCCAGAGGAGTTGTAGTCGTCGGCCAGGCGATACGGATTGGGATAGACGCCCGGCGTGGGGCGAGTGTCCCGGACGACCTGCGCCGAATTGAGGGGCCAGATCTCTTCCATGGTCGACAGCGGAGACGATTCCAGCGGCGCCAGGCCGGCCTCTGGATTGCCGAAATCGAACGTGGTCACGGCCAGGAATACCGGCTCTGCCAACTGCAGGCCGTCGATGGCGTACTCGTACTCGAAGAACTTGTCGTAGGGCTCGCCGTTCTCCCAGAGCGTGTCGAAGAGCGAAGCGTCGGGGAAACGCTTGCGGATCACCCGGTTCACATCCTGTCCCATCCCGTCCGCCAGGATAGCCAGTCCCGAATCATCCGCCAGCTCGTTGGACCCGAAACGTGAGAAGTAATAGTAGTTCGTGTCCAGCTTGGAAGGATCGATCGGGTCGAGACGAACTTCCCGCAGGGCGCGATCCAGATCGGCCACCTTGAAGCTGTCCGGATGGAAAGGCGTTCCCGGCCTCGGGTCCCAGTGACTCGTGTAGTCCGCCGTATCGACGAGGTCCTGATACAGCGTCTGCAGCGAGTCGAGATCCAGCGGCGGGTCCTTCACACGCCATCGCTGCCCGCCGGCGTCGTATGCATGGCGCAGCCAGTTGACGTTGTCACGTTGCGTCAGCATGGCAAAGTCGGCCAGCAATCCCGTGCGGCTCATGTACACCCGGTAGCCCTCAAAGTCGGCCAGGTTGGAAAAGACGTCACGTGTGGTCTCGGACTTTTCGCCGTTCCACCGCACCACGATGCGACGCTCGAACGTGGTAAAACGCAGTTCGGGTGCCGGCGGGGGCGGTGGGCCCTGAAAGTCCGGCACCCCGTCGCCCGTGTAATAGATCGTGTCGTGCCCCACGATCCGGAAGTCACCGCGGTACCCGTTGCCGTCGGTGTCGAAGCCCGGTGTGTCGTAGACCCAGCCCGCCCACTGCGCGTTGCGCGCGAAACTGGTCAGATCGAGCCGATCCAGGTACACCTGGGGATCGGCGGGGTCGAAGAACTTCAGGAAGTTGGTCGGATCCGTGTGAAAATCGGCCCCGGCGATGATGGCGATCGTCAGAGGCAGGACACTGTCCGGCACCAGGTCGAACGGACCGAATGACAACAGGTACCGTGTGTCAAAGCCGTTCGCCAGGTCGATGGCCAGCGAAGGTGGTTGCAGCGGCGGCAGCCACCCGTCGGTCTGCTGGTCGATGGCCGAGAACACCTGCGGATAGTCGAACTCCCCGTTGGAGAGGACGGCATACTTGGCATGGTTGCCCTCGGGCGTACCGAGATTACCTACGGGATACGGCACGGTGTGGTTGCGCTTGTTGGGTCCCCAGTCACGCGCAGGTGTCGTATTCCCGATCCACCAGTTGAACGAGAACTTCAGCCCCGGTTTGGGTGAGCGCACCACGCGAACGCCTGTCACGCCGGTGGGGGACGAGAAGCCGAAGCGGGTCCCGACCGGGTCCCCGTCGTTGTCGGCGATCCAGGCGATGTTGACCGTGTCCAGAAACGGCTCGCCGGCCACCGACGGGATGGTGTGCGTGAAACCGGTGATATCATCCTGGGCGCCGTCACCCGTGGACAGGTGGTGTACGTCGTGATCCATGTAGAGGCCCAGGTAGAGATCTTTGAGCGTCGAGGTGCTGATGTTTCTCAGTTCGAAATCCATGAGCACGAAATCCTTGGCATAGTCGAAGGACCAGGCGTACGACTTCTGGGTGATCTCGATGCCGATGGGGACGTGGGGACCATCGAAGGGATCGGCGCCCACGAATGAAGGGTTGGTCACCGTGTCGTAGTAGACCGCGATGAAATCCTGTTCCGAGACGGCGTCCAGGGTAAACTCCACGTCGCCGCACGGCGAGTTGGGCGGCGCCCGCAGCAGGCCGCGATTGGTCCGCGCGATGATGTCTCCCTCCGGGAATTCCCGGGGGTACATCTCGTTGATCGCCTGCCAGCCGTCGGCGCCTACCGACACCAGCGTGTCGCGCCCCTTGACGGCACCGATCCACATGGCACCCTGGTACAGGTACTCGATCCCGGTGCCGATGGGAAACTCGAAAGACGGGGCCGGACGGCGCGTGCAGGGATCGTTGATGCCCCGCAGTTCACTCCCGATGAATCCGTAGTTCGTAATGCTGAAGCCGATGTTGCCGACGTTGTGCACGCGATTGTAAATATACGGCTGTGCGGCACCGGCCGTGAACCTGCGCGTGTCCCGCGACCGCTCGGATTTGGTGGCACCCACCGCAGACGTCGCATTGACTGTGGCCACCACCAGCACCACGGCCGGCAGGATCCTCGAATACTTCATCTTAGCACCCCTTGACTGTGAGCCACGTGCGGGGTGAGGGCATCCTTTCGGGCGATTCGACTCTTCGGCACGGGTGGACAAACAGGAGCCCGGTGACCCTCCTGGTGACTCACGGCTAAGTAAATGCGCCGCATGGGATTTGTCCAGACATTGATGCCGCAATCGCGGCCGTACGGATGAGCGCCGATGCCGTGCTCTATCCAGAACGCCGGCAATGGATTAGCGAAGAGCGGAATCAGGCAGTATCGTCGCGTGACACCATCAGTGTCGCACCGATGTAGCAAACCAGTCCGAACGCCAAGGTGACGGCGATCGACAGTCCAAATGAAGGCAGCGCCCCGGCTGCCACGGCTTCGGGCGGATAGAGTGCTCGGCGGAGCGCGGCCACGCCGTACGTCAGCGGATTAATCGTGAGCAGGAATCGCAGCCAGCCTGCAGCACCCTCGGCAGGAAACAGCGCACCGGACAGAACCCACATGGGCAAAAGCAGCAGGTTCATGATCGAGTGAAATCCTTGCACCGAATCGATCTTCCAGGCCACGGCAAAACCGAGCGCGCCCAGTGCGAACGCCAGGGCCAGACAGGCAACGAACACCATCGGTATCGCGCTCCACGACAGCGACAGGCCCGCAGCCGGAGCGAGAGCCAGCAGGAGCATGCCCTGAAACGTCGCCAAAATCGTACTGCCGGTGATCTTGCCCAATGCGATGCTGGCACGGCTCGCCGGCGCGGCCAATACCGCCTGCAGGAATCCCTGGTGGCGATCCTCGATGAGCGAAATTGATGAGAAGATGGCCGTGAAGAGCACGATCAGGGCCAGCGTGCCGGGGAAGAAATACTCCAGGTACGTGGTGTCGCCGGCCGTTACGGTGCTGGAGAAGGAACTCCCCAGCCCGGAGCCCAGCAGCACCCAGAACACGACGGGTGTGAGCAGGGCGCCCAGTACGCGGCTGCGCTGGCGGCCAAATCGCACTACCTCCCGGTGGGCGAGTGTGGCGGCGGGCATTATGAACGTCATGCGGACTTCCCGTTCGCCGGTGAATCGCTCTCTTCTTCATGGAACGTGTGGCCCGTGGCGTGAAGGAACACATCCTCCAGCGTGGGCGGCGAGATACGCACCGAGCGTACGCGGCCCGGGAACGCTTCGATGAGTTCAGGCACGAGTCGGTGTGCGCGGGCGTCTTCGAGTCGTACTTCGCCATCCACCGCGGTCACCTCGTGTCCGAACCGCTTCTGTATGTCGACCGCCAGCACGTCCGGTGACTCTGCTTCGATGTGCAGGACCTCGCCGCCGATCTCATCCTTGAGTGCGGCCGGTGAACCGATCACCGCGATCTTACCCCGGTTCATGACGGCCAGCCGGTCGCAGCGGTCTGCCTCTTGCATCAGATGGGTGGTCAGCACGATCGTGACACCCGTTTCGCCCTGAAGTCGCTTGAGGTCTTCCCACAACAGTCCGCGTGCCGACACGTCGAGGCCGGTGGCCGGTTCGTCGAGCACCAGGATCCGCGGCTGGTGAAGCAGGGTCTTGGCCAGTTCCAGACGGCGCTGCATCCCTCCGGACAGTGTGCCGGCTCGGTCGCCGGCGCGATCTGCGAGTCCAAAACGCTCCAACAGTTCTGCGGAGCGGGTCGCCAGCGCCGATCCGCGCTGACCGTAGAGATGTCCCTGATGATGGAGGTTCTCCGTGCAGGTGAGCTGAGGATCGATGCTCGGGTGCTGGAACGCGACCCCCAGCACAGCCCGCACGCGGTCAGCAGCGCCGGTCACGTCGAGACCGAAGATGTGGGCGCTGCCGCCCTGAGGCCGCTTGAGCGTACTGAGAATCGAAAACAGGGTCGTCTTGCCGCTGCCGTTGGGCCCCAGCAGTCCGAAGATCTCACCGGGTGCCACATCGAAGCTGACGCCGTCCAGGGCCCTGCGCTCCCCGTAGCTGTAGACGAGATCTTGAACCTGCAGTGCCGGCTGGGATCCGGGATGGGTGTCGTGTTCGGCGGGCGTGTGCGCAGGCACGTCTGCGCCGGCCGGGTGCGAGGTGTCCGTAGGCATGTAGTGGGTGGAAGATGGAGGCCGCCGCAGCGCACGGCAAGAGCAATGCGACTGCGAGCGCTCCAGGATTACCAGATGCCGAGCAGGTCCTTGGCGTCGTCGGAGGCCATGGTCTTCGGGTCCCAGGGCGGTGCCCAGACCATCTGCACTTCGGCCGAATCGACGCCCTCGATCATTTCCGCGGTGGCCTTGACCATGCCCATCAGCTCCGGCCCGACGGGGCACATGGGTGAGGTCAGGGTCATCCGGACGTTCAGTTTCTTACCCTCATCGAGTACATCCACGCCGTAGATCAGGCCCAGATCGACGATGCTGATCCTGATTTCCGGATCCGTGATCGGTCGCAGTGTTTCGATGACCTGTTCCTCGGTGATCATTTCGCTGCATCCTCCCCGGACTGTTCCAGCATCTCCTTGAGTGTCATCCACGCCAGCAGGGCACACTTGATCCGGACCGGGAACTTGCGCACGCCCGCCAGGGCGTCCAGGTCGCCGATGTCCACACCGTCGGGCACGTCTTCCCCGTGCATCATCGACTTGAACGTGGCCAGCACCGTTTCCGCCTCCTGCCGCGTCTTGCCCGGCAACAATTCGGCCAGCATGGAACCGGAGGCTACGCTGATGGAGCAGCCGTGACCACGGACGGCCACGTCCTTGATGGTATTCCCGTCCCACATAAGTTCGATTTCGATTTCGTCGCCGCACAGGGGATTCTGCCCTTCGGCGCGGGCGTCGGGTGACGCGAGTTTTTTGCGGCCCCGTGGCGAGCGATAGTGATCGAGAACTACGTCGCGGTAGATCTCATCGAGGCGAACCGTTG
>JAUVRN010000398.1 GCA_030597645.1 Candidatus Zixiibacteriota bacterium | reverse complement strand
CTCGGCTTTCTCGACATCGGTACCTCCGGCGGCATCTGGGGTCTGAAGATCGGGTACTGCATGATGGTGGGCGGGGACTCGAAGTACGTAGACCGGATTCGCCCCGTGCTCGACTCGCTGGCGCCACCCGACGGCTGGGCGCACGTGGGCCCGCACGGTGCCGGACACTACGTCAAGATGATCCACAATGGTATCGAATACGGTATGATGGCCGCATATGCCGAGGGCTTCGAGATCCTCCATGGCTCCAGGTTCGACCTGGACCTGAATCAGATCGCGGAGCTCTGGAATCAAGGCAGTGTCATCCGCTCCTGGCTGCTGGAGCTGGCCGTTTCGGCGTTCGAAAAGGACCCGCAACTGGACGCCATCAGCGACTGGGTTGCCGACTCCGGCGAAGGACGCTGGACCGTGGCCGAAGCCATCGAGCTGGACATTCCGGCGCCGGTTATTACGCTGTCGTTGCTGCAGCGCCTGCGTTCGCGGCAGGATTCCTCGTTTTCCGGCAAGGTGCTGGCCGCCCTGCGCAACGAGTTCGGCGGGCACGCGGTCAAGGAGGCCTGACCGTCCATGCAGTCCATCTCAGCCAAGCCGGAAACACGCATCGATGCGGACGCACTGGCTGATCTGCCGCGGATCGGTGCACCCGCGGTCATCGTCATCTTCGGCGCCTCCGGGGATCTTACGCACCGCAAGCTCGTACCCGCACTGTACAATCTATCGGCTCAGTCACTCCTCGACGAACGATCGCAGATCATCGGCGTAGCGCGTCGTGACAAGTCCGACAAGCAGTTTCGCGCCGAGATGGAAGAGGGCATTCGCAAATACTCCCATGTCGCCTTCGACGAACGAATCTGGCGATCCCTGGCTCCGCGTATCCGCTACATCCGCGGCAGCTTCGACGATGCCGACACGTACGCACGCCTCGGAGCATGCCTGTCGGACCTGCGTACCGGCGATGCCGCCGTCCGCAATCGCGTCTACTATCTGGCCACGCCGCCCCGGTCCTTTGGTACGATAGTCGGACACCTCAGCCATGCCAACTTGACGGGCGACGACCCGGACGCCGGCTTCGTCCGGATCATCGTGGAGAAACCCTTCGGCCATGACCTGGAAACCGCGCAGGCTCTCAACGAAGAGATCGCTACGGCGTTCCGCGAGGATCAGATCTTTCGTATCGATCACTATCTCGGCAAGGAAACGGTTCAGAACGTGCTCGTCTTCCGTCTCGCCAACGGCATCTTCGAGCCGCTGTGGAACCGCAGATATGTCGATCACGTTCAGATCACCGCAGCCGAATCGATCGGCGTGGAAGGGCGCGCGGGTTACTTCGATCGGGCGGGCATGGCGCGGGACATGCTGCAGAGCCACCTGCTGCAGCTGCTTACGCTGATCGCCATGGAACCGCCGGTGGCGTTCGAGGCACGGGCCGTGCACGACGAGAAGGTAAAAGTGCTCCGCTCGCTGCGCCTCCCGGACGCGGAAACGCTACGGTCGGTGAGCGTGCGCGCACAGTACGGTACCGGTGCCATCGCCGGCGAACAGGTCGTCGGCTATTGTGACGAGGAGGGTGTGGCCGCCGATTCACAGACCGAGACCTATGTCGCCATCCGACTGGAGCTGGACAACTGGCGCTGGGCGGGTGTGCCGTTCTACCTCCGGACCGGCAAGCGGTTACCCAAGCGCGCCACCGAGGTGGCGATCCAGTTCAAGCAGCCGCCCTTCGCGCTGTTCGAGCGATCTGGCGTACCCCGCCTCGATGCCAACGTACTGGCCATCCGCATTCAGCCGGATGAGGGCATCTCGCTCAAGTTTGCCTCCAAGGTGCCCGGCCACGACTTCCACGTCGACCCGGTACAAATGGACTTTCTCTACAGTCGCGCCTTCGGCATCGAACCTCCGGAAGCATATGAGCGGTTGCTCATGGATGCGGTGGCCGGAGATTCCACCCTGTTCGCCCGGATCGACGAAGTGGAACTAGGCTGGCGGCTCACCGATGCCCTTCGAGCGGCGTGGCAGGAGCCCGGAGGATCCGACCTGGCCCGGTACGAGGCAGGGAGCTGGGGACCCAGGGAAGCGGATCTGCTGCTCGAACGCGAAGGGCGCCGGTGGCGCAGACTGTAGATCCAGCCCTTTTGCAGCATGTCGGTTCGATCGAGGATCGCTTCGACATCAAGGCGGTAGAGGACGCCCTCGCGAATCTCTGGGGCTACGAAGATGATACCGCAACAAGTCCCGATACGATTCGTGCCTGCAGTGTCAATATCATCCTCCCGGTAGCGCACGACGGGTACGACGCGTGGCAGAACCGAATCGCCGACCTGGCACGACAGGTACCGAGCCGTATCCTGCTGCTCGAAGAGACACCCGCCGGATCGAAGCCGGCCATCGACGCACATGTCACGGCGACGTGCCACCGGCGCAAGGGCGGTACACTCGTCTGCTCCGAAATGGTACACATCAGGACGGCACCGCAGGCTTGTCTCCTCCTGCCAAGCATCTGCCGTGCCCTGGCCGTCTCGGGGCTGCCGCTACTTCACCTGTCCCTGGACCAGACCGGCATGCATCCCCAGGCGGTGCACGCGCTTTTCGAACTGGCCGATCTGACCGTGATCGATTCGGAACAGCTCGCAGAATCACTCTGGAGCGATGATCCGGTCTACTATGGTGGAGACCTGGTGTGGCCGCGGCTTACGCCCTGGCGGTCGGCGGTCGGTCACTTCATTGCCACGTGTGAGGAGTTTGACACGTCCGCCATCAGGCACGTGGAGGTGACGGGCAGCCACGCGGCGGCTCCGCTGTTCGCAGGCTGGCTCGGCTGCCTGTTACGCTGGCAGACGATACCGGGCGCGTCCGCCGGTTCACGCGTGAGGGCGGCTGACGGCAAGGAGCTCGAGATCTCCTTCGACTACGACGGCACACCGTGCTGCGGAATCTCCGGGCTGACACTCACTGGTGATGATTCCGCCAGGAACCGTCTCGCGGTGGACATGGATGATGAGTACATCGTGATCGACGCCCGCTTTGGCCGCACG
>JAUVRN010000020.1 GCA_030597645.1 Candidatus Zixiibacteriota bacterium | reverse complement strand
GACTACCTGTCGGGGGGCATCGGCCCGCCGGCCGTGGGCACCGGAACACTGGGTGACGGGGCGACCTTCATCGGCGCCGGTCCTTTCAGTCTCTTCAGCCCTGCCGACACGGTGCAGGTGGCGTTTGCCTTTGTCGGTTCCGAAGATGGACTCGCGCGCCTGCAACTCAATGCAGAGGCAGCCAAGACGCGATACGACGCCATCATGGCCTCGGTCGATGTCGATGACGACGTGGCGATACCGCGCTTCTTCGCGCTGCACGCCAACTACCCGAATCCGTTCAACCCCGACACGCGCATCGCCTTTTCTCTGGATCAGCCGGGCCGAGTCCGCCTGACGGTGTTCAATCTGCTGGGTCAGAGAATCGCGACCCTGTTCGACCGCGCCGCCCCGGCGGGCCACCACGAATTGCTCTGGGACGGTACCGATGAGCGCGGTCAGGCCGTGGCTTCGGGCGTCTATTTCTATCGCCTGGACGTCGGCGACGAATCCCGCACGCGCAAAATGCTCCTCCTGCGTTGAGTGCCCAGCGAAGGGCACGCCTCCCCTCGCCGATTGCCGGCTACCTTTTGCTTGCCAGAATCCACATCGCCTGCTTGCTTGGGCGCCGTTGGTAAGGGGTTCATATGAAAAGACTTCTGCTCTTTGGGCTGATAATCATGGTGGCTGGCTGCGGGGGGGAAGACCCCAAGATTCGTGGCAGGCTCCTCGAAATCGCACAGTGGGAAGACCGGGGCACGGTCGGACCCGATCGTGATCTGGCGACGCTGCTCTACCACAGCGATCTGGAAGTGAGGCGCCAGGCTGTCCTGTCGCTGGGACGGATCGCAGATGTGGGCAGTATTCAGGAAATCGAGGCGGCCAGAGAAACGCTCGACACGCCCTATGTTCGCGCCGCTGCCGCCTGGTCCATGAGCCAGCTCGCGGCTCAGTACGATTCAGATATCCCAGAACAGTTTCTCAACGCGCTGTATCGCGACACGTCGACTATCGTCCGCCTCAACGTGATGGACGGCATGGGGCACCTGGAGGGGGCCGAGGTAGAACAGTTCCTGCAGATCTTCGGTCTGCTCGACGGCAACCCCTCCACACGGAGTGCCGCCGCACTCGCCTGCGGCCGGCTTGCCAGCCTGCAGGACCCGCGTGACCTGATCGGACTCTTCCGCGATCAGGATCCCGAGGTGCGCTGGCCCGCGGCCTGGGCCCTGTGGCGACTCAAGGAAGCACGCGCGAAGGGTGCGCTCGAATCGGCACTGCGTGACGACGATGCGCGCGTGCGCATGTTCGCTGCGCGGGCCCTCGCGGAGGTCGGGGACGCGACTTCGGCGGACAGCCTGGCGCCTCTGCTGGAAGATGCGGACTGGCGCGTGCGCAACAACGCCGCCCTGGCCATCGGGCGTATGGGTGGTGAGAACGACCGGGTGATCGATCTGCTCGTAGCTCGCCTGCAGGCGGAACAACATGAACTGGTGGCCCAGACCGCCGCTGAAGCAGTCGGCCGCGCCGGTCGACCGGGCGACGTCGCCGCGCTCAAGGCGCTGGTGAGGCGGCGCTCCGGCACCATCTGGAAAGGCGCCATCAACGGTCTGGCGGATAACCATCCCGATTCGGCCTGGGAATTCGTCCTTGCCATGGCGCTTGATCCGCGACTGGGTGTGTCCCAAACTGCCATCGCGGCGCTGGGCCGCATTGGGTCGGACCCGGTCCGGCACTATCTCGTGACCACGTACGACGATCCAGATCTGGACGACACGCGCAAAGGTTTCCTACTCGGTGCGCTGACGGAATTCGGCTTCGACCACGTCGAGTTCTACATCGACGAGGCCCTGCAGTCCGACGATCCCGTGCTGGCGCTCACGGCTGCCGAGGCCCTCTCGATGCGTGTGGATACGTCATCCACGCGCCGGCTCGAGGCGTTCTGGACGCGGCACGTTGCCGATACCATTTCCGATTTCAAGCTTACCGCATTGCAGACGGCGTCCGCGCTCATCGATTCGCAGGTCGTGCTGGGGCGGCTGATGGAACCGTGGCTGCGCGCAGCCCTGGAGGGCGAAGACCGGCTCGTACGCAAGGTAGCGGTGGCCGCACTGGCGAACATGGGCGTGGACGTCTCCGCACGGGTCGGTGAATTCGCTTCGCAGGTCAACGAAGACACGTTTGATGACATATTTCGCGCGTTCAAGAGCAATCCGACCGCCACGATCGAAACCGATCACGGAACCATTCAGATCGAACTCCGCTATGACAAGGCACCGCGAACCGTCTACAACTTCGTCGCTCTGACACGGGACGGATTCTACGACGGGTTGACGTTCCACCGTGTCGTGCCCAACTTTGTCGTGCAGGGCGGGGATCCGGATGGCACCGGCTACGGCGGACCGGGTTACTCGATCCGGTCACAGTACAACGATCTCTCTTACACCACCGGTGCCGTGGGCATGGCCAGTTCGGGCAAGGACACCGAGGGCAGCCAGTTCTTTATCACGCACTCACCCCAGCCGCATCTGGACGACCGATACACGATCTTCGGCTATGTCACCTCGGGCCAGGATGTGGTGGACGCCATCCGTCAGGGCGACAAGATCAATTCTATTTCGATCAGGTAGCCATGGAAACAGAGGTCGTCGGGCTCGATGTCCCGGAAGGGACCAACCTTATCCTCGGGCACAGTCACTTCATCAAAACCGTGGAGGATCTCTACGATGTTCTCGCCTCGGGTGCGCCGGCGATCAAGTTCGGGATCGCGTTCTGTGAAGCGTCGCAGTCCCGCTTGATCCGTCACAGCGGCAACGACGAACAACTGGAGCAGCTGGCCGTCGACAACGTACAGAAGATCGGTGCCGGCCACACGTTTCTCGTCTATCTGCGCAATGCGTATCCGATCAACGTGCTGCCCGCCATCAAGCAGTGCCCGGAGGTCGTCCGTATCTACTGCGCCACGGCCAATCCGCTGCAGGTCATCGTGGCCACCACGGACCAGGGACGCGGCGTGATCGGTGTTGTCGACGGCGAAATCCCACAGGGTGTCGAGGACGCGCAGGGCCGGGCCAAGCGCCGGGAGTTTCTGCGGACCATCGGCTACATGGAGTCGTGAGACTACGCCTCACGCAGGCCGCAGGATTCGAAGTCGAGGGCCTGCCGTTCTGCATCGACGCTGGCCGCATTCAGCCGCTCGGTATCATCACACACGCACACACCGATCACGCCTCGAGGCACGAGAGCATCGTCTGCACGCCCGAAACGGCTCTGCTCCTGGGCGAACGCTGGAAACGCCTGACGGTCCGAGCGATACCGTACAAGCAGACGATCAAACTCGAAGGTGCACGCGTCACGCTGTTGCCCGCAGGTCATATTCTTGGCTCCGCGATGGTGCTGATCGAGACGGGTGACACGCGCATTCTGTTCACCGGCGACTTCAACACGCGGTCCAGCCCGCTGCACGCACCTGCGGAGCCCGTCCACTGCGACGTGCTGGTCATAGAGTCTACGTTCAGTCGACCCGAGTTTGTGTTTCCCGACGTCGAGCGCAACAGGCAGATGATGCGGGCATTCGTCGATGCGGCGCGCGCCTCCGGGTACACGCCCGTCCTCACCGGCTATGCGGTCGGCAAGGCGCAGCAGATCGTCAAACTGTTGGCCGGATACCACGAGACCATCTGGGTGCATCCGAAGATCGATGCCTTCTGCGACATCTACCGTCGTGCCGGGATCGATCTACCCGAAACTCGGGTGCCGGCGGCCGGCGCGCCATCGGGCGGGCTCGTCGTAATGCCGCCCAACTTCACCCGAACCGAATGGCGCCAGCGTATTTCAAGACCTCGGGTCTGCTTTTGCTCGGGCTGGGCCCTCGACCGGGGCAGGGGCTCGTTCCATCGGAGCGATCAGATCATCCCATTGTCCGATCACGCCGACGCCCGGGGCCTGGTAGAGTTTGCGCAGGCCACCTGTGCCGGCAAGGTCTACACGATGCACGGATCGGCCCTGGAACTCGCGGAGATCCTGCGCGGTGAAGGCATCGACGCCCAGCCGGCGCCGGACCACTGGCAGGCACTGCGGGCCGCCGAGGCGGTCCAGTACAGCGTCCAGACGCTCGATCTTTTCGATTCCTAATGGTCACGGCTTGCGGCCTCTCCAAAGCGTTCGGCGATGTTCACGCCGTGCGGGGCATTGATCTAGACATTCGGCCCGGTGAAGTCTACGGCTTCCTCGGCCCCAACGGCGCCGGCAAATCCACCATCATGAAGATGATTTACGCCATGGTGCGGCCCGATGCGGGTACGCTGGATGTGGCGGGGATCGACGTCATCGCTGAGCCGCGGCGGGCCAAAGCCCGCCTGGGCGTGGTCCCGCAGGACAACAACCTCGATCCCGATCTCACCGTGCGGCAAAATCTGACGGTGTACGCGCGCTACTACGGCATTCCCAAGAAGATTGCCCACCGGCGTGCAGATGAGCTGCTCGAGTTTATGCAGCTCACGGAAAAACGCGACGTGGTGATCTACGATCTCTCCGGCGGCATGCAACGGCGCCTGGTGCTGATTCGCGGCCTCATCAACGAGCCTCAGGTACTGATCCTGGACGAGCCGACCACCGGGCTCGATCCCCAGGCGCGCCAGCATGTGTGGCAACGCATCCGCAGCCTCAAGCGCAGAGGACTCACGATCCTGATCACGACGCACTACATGGATGAGGCCGCGCATCTGTGTGACCGGCTGTCGATCATGGACCGGGGGCGGATCCTCGTCACCGGCACGCCCCGCGACCTGATCGACTCACTCCCGGCCGCGGAGGTAGTGGAAGCACACACGGACAACCCGGAGCAGGCCCTGCGTGCAGGCTCACATCTGGGCGAGGGGGAACAGTATGGGGACGGCGTCTACTGGTTCGTGGCCGGTGGTGCGATCGATTTGGATCCGATCGTCAAAGCGGGTGTCGCACAGGTGGCGCGCCGTCCCGCCAATCTCGAGGATGTGTTCCTGCAGCTCACGGGCAGGGACCTGGGCGAGTAATGCGCATCGCGACCTTCGATTTTTCCGCCCGCTGCATCTGGGCCGTCTTCCTGCGTCACAGGGACGTCTTCAAAAGCAGCATCTGGAGCGGCATCATACCGCCATTCTTCGAGCCGCTCTTTTACCTGTTCGCCATGGGGTACGGCATCGGCGCCATGGTGTCCGATGTGCAGGGCATGTCCTACGCGCAGTTCATCGCGCCGTCGTTGATCGCATGGGCAGCACTGGTAGCACCCGGCGTGGAGTGCCTGGTAGGGACTCTGGCGCGCCTGGTGGTGCAGCGGTCCTTCGAAGCTATAATCGCCACACCGGTGTCGATCGAAGACGTCGTCGCGGCCGAAGCACTCTACGGCGCGGCCAAGGGCGTGGTGCACGCCATCGCGGTCGGTATTGTGATCGCCGCTTTTGGACTGCTGCCTTCGTGGTGGTCACTGATGATCATCTTCGTGGTCATCTTCGGCGGCATCATGATCGGTGCGTTTACCCTGGTGTACACCTCGTTCATGCCCAACTTCACTCCCATCGACTTCTGGTTTTCGCTGGTGCTGACTCCGCTGTTGATGTTCTCGGACACCTTCTTCCCCATCACCAACCTGCCGCCTTGGGGTCAGACGATCGCCGAGTTTACGCCCTTTTATCACATGGTGCGGCCGTCGCGCATGTTCGCCATGGGTACCATCGACTGGAGCGTGATCGCTGTCGACTTCGCCTGGATTGCCGGCTACTTCGTGGTGTTCTTCTCCCTCGCCGTGTACCTGTTCAAGCGGCGGCTGGTGAAATAGGCACCGCGTCCTATCCGCATCACATTCCTGCCTGATCCGTCTGTTGCGATAGCATCTGACTGGTCTCGCAGCTATCGACGGTGTCATGGCCGGTGCATACGCATGCTTGACTCTGTTCGCAATATTGCTAACTTGCGGGAGTCTCGGTGCCGCCGACTAGGCTGGTCTTCTTCAAAGACGGGGACGGGTCGGTGCCGGTGTTGGACTGGCTCGATACGCTGATGGTAGAATCCGAAGAAAGTGCTGGGTGAGACTGTCGCGGCTGCGTCAACACGGACACACCTTGCGGCGTCCGGAGGTAGGCTACCTGGGTGACAGTATCTATGAACTTCGAGTATTGCGGGCAGGTAAGAGAATCCGAATCCTATATGGATTCGGAAGGCGTGACTGGATCGTACTGCTGTCCGCCTTCATCAAGACACAGGCCCGGGTACCTGACCGCGAGATTATGTTGGCAAAGCGGCGACTCGATCTCTACGATCGTGATCCCGACCTACACGGAATGACAGAGTAGAAGAGTGGCCAGGAAGAGAGAACCCACCGACGACGCGCTGGAGATCATGTATCGGCGCTACTTCGAAGGACGACCGGATCAGATCGCCGAACTCCAGAAGGAAATCCTCAACGCCGAAGCGGCTGCGGCCATCTACAAGCTGCGGACCGATGCCGGTCTGACACAGCGCCAGCTCGCCAAACGCATCGGTACGACCGCGTCGGTCATATCACGCCTCGAAGATTCTGACTACGATGGGCACTCCCTGACCATGCTCCAGCGCATTGCCTCCGAGCTGGAGCACCGCGTCGAAATCCGCCTGACGCCCATCAAGCGCAAACGATCGCAGCGGCGATCCTGAAACACCGAAGCTATCGCTCGGACCGCTTCAGTTCTTCTCCCATCACCGGGAGTACCACGTGAGTCGGATACTCTTTTGTATGATAAATGGTCTGTGTGACCGGCACGAACTCCGTGGCGTACATGGCATCTTCGCCCGTGTTGGGATTGCGATCGTATTTGGGGAAGTTGCTGCTGGAGATCTCCAGACGCAGGCGGCTGCCCGCCTCCAGTACCAGGGCCGTGGCACCCATGTCGATCTCGTATTCGTAGATTGTGCCCGGTTCGAGCATATTCGCCGAGTCGAGGCCGAATTGGTAGCTGGCGCGCACGATGCCGTCGGCGATGTTGCGCACATAACCATCCTGTCGAACCTGGACCAGCTTGGCCGTGAAGTCCGTGTTCCTACCTTCGGTAGCCGCGTACACGTGCGCCCGAATCGGTCCGATGAGCGTCATAGGCTCCCCCAGGGGCTCGGACGTATAGACCAGCACGTCCTGGCGCTTCTCCACCTCGCTCTGATCGAGAATCCCCAGGTTGTTCTGGAAGAAATGGACGTTGGCGCCGCCGGTAGTCGGCACGGGGTCGTTGGGATCGTAGACAAAAGAATCCGTCTCGCGAGCCTCCTCCGCCTTCGTAGACAACGAGCCTGAGCCACCACTGCCGTTGGCCCGATCGGCACAATCCACGAACCAGGACTGAGATTCGACCCCGGACGGTGGCCACGACTGGTACCCGCGCCACTCGTTGTCGCCCATCACGAATACTTTGACCGGCGGCTCGGCTCCCATGTCCACGTCGATGCCCTTGAGTTTGAGATCGAACCACTCACGGCTCAGCTTTTTGACCGGCTCCAGTCCCCACCCGGCGTCTTCGCCGAAGTCTTCGTCACCGGCCGTCGTGGTGCCGCGCAGGGCGTCATTGTGCGGCCACACGCCGACGATCAAACGTTGTTCACCGGCGTCAGGCGCCAGCGCCGAAATACGTTCATACGTGTCCAGCGTGTTCACATAGATGTAGTCGTACCAGCCGGTGATGTGCAGGATCGATGCCTGGAACTTCGAGTAGTCGTATGGCGTCGACATGAGCTGACCCATGGCCTGGTCGGCACCCTGGAAAAACTGGGCAATCGGTGTGGCCTGAAATATCTGCGGCCACGCTTCGGCAGGTGGGCTCTCGCCCCCTTTGAACATGACGAACCAGGGCAGGTGCGCCATCAGGTGCAACGCGCCCTCGTGCGTCATGAACGGTTCCAGCTCGCTCCACCCGGAGATGCACGTCATGGTCTTGACGGCCGGGTGGCCGGAAGAAGCGATCTCAAAGGCGGCGAAGCCGTGATACGAAATGCCCCAGAGGCCGATGTCGCCGTTGCACCAGGGCTGCTCGAGGACCCAGTCGAGGGTGGCCATGCCGTCGGTCTTTTCATAGGCGAAGGGGAAGAAGTCGCCTTCGGAGCCGTCCTTGCCCCGGACACTCTGCACAACCACAGCGTAACCGTACGGGGCCAGGTACTCCGCGATCCAGACCTTGTTCTCGATGCCATACGGCGTGCGAATGAGAATCGTCGGGTAGCGACCATCTTTCTGGGGCAGCCAGGTGCTCGTTTTCAGGCTGACGTTGTCGGACATGGGGACCATCGTCTCTTCGAGGCGATAGTCGAGAGCCTGGGCCGCCGGTGTGTGAACCAGGACGAACGCCATAATAAGCGCGATCGGGACTATGAACCAGCGGATGGGGGGGCGGTGCGTCATATCACACTCTCCTGTGAGCGTAGGGGATGAGTTTCACTTCTTGTTATTTCCATTCTTGAGCCACTCGAGCGTCTCCTGGCACCAGCGCACGCGTGCGCGCGTGACGTGCTGGCCGAATCTCAGCGTGGAGCGCCAATACGGGTAATCCGGTACACCCTCGTACTGACGTAAGACGTGTTTTTCAATTTGGGCAAACTGCTTGAGCCTGTCGTTCTGGCTGGCGAGCAGGCTCTCCAGATGGCGAATGTGATCGGTGGGATTCCCCATCGTGCCAAAGTAGAGTTTGAGCAGCAGTTCGTTGCGCACCTTCTCGGGTTCGGGCTCCGCCGCAAGCCAGTTTGCGAATTTCCTGCGACCTGCTTTCGTGATACTGTAGACGTATCGTGCCGGACCGCGGGATGTCTGGGCCTTGCGCTTGGCGACCAGCTTGCTCGCCGTCAGTTGCCTGAGGGCGGGGTAGATCTGGCCGTAGCTCTCTTGCCAGAAAAAGCCGATGCTCTGCTGGACATAGCTTCTGATGTCGTAGCACGACATGGGCTCGATACTGAGGATTACGAGAAGTGCGTATTCGGTCTTGTTGCTCTTGGCCATCTGTTTCCTTCCAGATCTGCATCTATATCTGGACAATATATCTGGACGATATAGTTGGCAAGAGGTTTCACGCTATTTTCACTTATTCGAGGATGGTTGACTCCCAATGAGTTACGGTCGCCGCGGGACTTGCCTGGGCGGAACGGAGCGGCTACTATCTCGCCCGCCGGTACCGGCGGGCAGGCATTCAGCGGATACCAGCGCCATTGTGCTGCAAGGTCGCCTGAGCCTCGGCCGACATCGACCTGCCAGGGTCGAGGTTTTAGGCAAGGGCCGCAGGTGTTTCGCCGGGCCGCGACGTCGAGCGAATCCCTTGACGGACAGGCTGTTTACCCTATTTTAGGGGCCTGCAAAATCGTGGCGGCGTAGCTCAGCTGGTTAGAGCAGCGGAATCATAATCCGCGTGTCCGGGGTTCGAGTCCCTGCGCCGCTACTTTGATAACACGATCAGATTTTCACTTACTTCACGTTTATCGAACCAGTACCCGGCCAGTTCCTTGACTTTGGGTGCAAATGGAGTAGATTTTGTCGCCATTGCCATCAGGCACTAGATTCAGGCCAAGACAACCAGCATACGCATTTTCTCAAGGAGCCTGGTCCCATGCGCAACTGCAAGCTACTCATGATGGTCGCCATCGCTTTACTGCTGTCGGCATCAGCCCTCGCCGATGTTCCTAAACTCATGAATCTCCAGAGCATCCTGCGGGATGGTACAGGTAACCCGGTAGCCGACGGTGCCTACCTGGTGAAATTCATCATCTGGGATGATCCGGTCGCCTCAGGCACTGGAAATGAAAGGTGGAGCAGCGGATTTCAAGCCATCAACACGCTGGACGGACTGTTACAGTATCATCTTGGATCTAACACAGCACTGCCTAACGACCTGTTCGCCGGGTCGGACACGGCGCTGTTTCTGGGCATCACGGTGGGTGTAGATCCCGAAATGTCTCCGCGGATTAAGCTGACCTCCGTGGCGTTTTCCCAGCATGCGTTGCGGTCGGGCTCGTCTTCGGAGGCATCGTCCTTAGGTGGTCAGGTGCCGTCCTACTACCTGGACTGGAACAATCTCTCCAACGTGCCGGCCGGATTTGCGGACGGTATCGACGACGACACCAACATGGGTGCCAGTGCACCCCTGCAGATCAATGCTGGTAACGTGGAAGTCATCGCCGACGGTATCGACGCTTCTCACATTGCCACAGGAGGGATCGGGTCCGATGAGGTGTTAGACAACTCCCTCACCGCGATTGATCTCGGAACGAATTCAGTGTTTGCCGACGAGATTGCAGCCGGTGCCGTCGGCACTTCGGAAATTGCTACCGGAAGCATCATAAACTCAGATGTGAGCAATGCAGCTGGAATCGATGTCACCAAAATCTCCGGCACTGCCGTCAATTTAAGCTCTACGCAGACCATCACGGGTGATAAACGCTTCGGTGATAGTACAATGAGAATAAGCGGCACCGGTGTCAGGGTCGGTGATGGAGGAGGGCCCGTCCCATCGGTCTTGGTGTACACGGAGCGCCAGTACAACGAGGCAAGCCCACGGTATGGGCATGTTACCGACTTAGATAATTCATCGACGGGTACTCTTTACGGCTATCAGGCACTCATAGGAGGCACTTCGGACGCGGGTGGAGAGAGATACGGTTTCATGGCTAGAGTCGATAATGGCGATGCCGCAACAGAGACTCAGTACGCGCTGAATGCTGGTGCTGGCCGCAGCACTAAAACAGCGGGGATCTCCTACGGAGTCGATGCCACTGCCGCCGCTGGTGTGGGTGCCACAGCCAGGGCTGTATATGGCGGGGCGAGTGGTGGCGGTACCCTTCACGCCGGATATTTTGTCGGCCATGTCAATATCACTGGCTTTCTCAGCAAGGGCGGCGGAGCTTTCAAGATTGATCACCCGCTTGACCCGGCGAACAAATACCTCATGCACAGCTTCGTCGAATCGCCGGACATGATGAACGTGTACAACGGTAATGCCCAACTGGACGGCCTCGGACGAGCCACCGTGCAATTGCCAGACTACTTCGAGGCTTTGAATAGAGAGTTCCGGTACCAACTTACCTCCATCGGATCATCGCAACCCGACCTGTACGTCGAACAGGAGGTCTTAGACAATCGCTTTGTGATCGCAGGGGGACAACCCGACGGTCGGGTATCCTGGCAGGTGACGGGTATCCGCAAGGACCCCTGGGCCCAGGCCAACCGAATCCAGGTGGAAGTGGAAAAGTCAGGCACCGAGCGCGGCAAGTACGTCCATTATAAAGAATACGGCGTCGCCCTGACGCAGGCCGTGGACGGCGTGGAGCTGCAGCGCGCGCTGGATGAGGAGAAGGCACAGCACACGCCCATCGAATAGCTGCTGATCCAGATCATGATGGAGAGTGGCCGGTTTCTAAACACTTCTGCCTTACCGCCATCAGCTGAGAGAGAAAGCCGGCCGCCATCGCCAACGGGTAGGGGCCGTGTGTTCATCCAGTCTTCGAGCTGACCGCCTCGGATCGCGCCCTATTCTTTTCCACATCACATTTCATCCTCGGGGCCGTCCCGCCGGCCTGCTGAGTACCCGGCAGCGGCCAGTTGATCTTCAAAGCCCTCACGCCAACCGGGCGACAGTGCCTCTATCCGAATGGCCTGCAATCGCTCTTCCATGTTCGAGCGGTCGAAATAGTACAAATGGCAGATTCTGTGAACGCTCATTTGTATCGGGTCGCTCTTGACCAGCGTGAATTCGTCGCCCGCCCCCACTTCGCCCTCCTCGAGCACGCGCAGATAGAACCCGACGCGACAACTCTCCAAGAACGGTTTTAAGAACTGGGTCATGCCCATTTTGATGCCAAGCTTGTAGCAGGGTACACGCGGCTGCGTAACCTCGACGAGAGTTGTGCCCACCCGAAAGACGTCGCCGATATGAATGTCCGTTTCGAGCATCCCATCCACTGTGAAATTCTCACCAAACTGGGCGTACGCGAAATCATCCCGGTTCAGTTTCTTCTTCCAGTAGGCGTAGTTCTCGATGGAATAGACGTAGACTGCCTTGTAAACGCCGCCGTGTGCGACCAGGTCCGCCTGGCCATCTCCGTCCAGGTTCAGGCGCTTCAGCAGTACTCGGCCTGCGACGGGCTCCTTGAATATCCCGGTGCTGACCGCTCGGCCTCGAAACGTGATGTCCCTTGGCAACGATACATTGATTGAGAGAAGCTTCATCTGCCTCCTGCCTGGGAGAGTCCCCGTGTTAGCGCTCGTGGATCTGTCCGATGAGAGCCCACCATCGGGGTTCCCGAATCAAAGATATGGCTGTGACGTTGACAAGCGCATTCTCAGTCGAGATCCTGCACGTATACACTTGATATGGCGCCGCGTCCATAGTTCCATTGAACCGTTCCTGAGGCTTGTCGAGCAAACAGGAGCGTACCATCTCCAGCGAGGCGAATGCATGTCCACACACTTTGATGTCATTGTCATTGGCGCCGGCCAGGCCGGCCCATCGTTGGCGGCACGGTGGGCCCGTGAGGGGAAGAAGACAGCAATTATCGAACGAATGCTGTTTGGCGGTACCTGTGTAAACACAGGCTGCACGCCCACCAAGACGATGGTGGCCAGTGCCCGGGCAGCCTATATGGCACAGCGCGCAGCGGAATACGGCGTGACCATCGATGGTCCTGTGACGGTGGACATGAGAAAGGTGAAGTCGCGCAAGGACAGCGTAGTCAGACAGTCGAGCAGTGGGGTGGAAAACTGGCTTAAGAGTACGGACAATCTCACCGTATACCAGGGGCATGCCCGATTCGAGGATCACCG
>JAUVRN010000322.1 GCA_030597645.1 Candidatus Zixiibacteriota bacterium | reverse complement strand
TCATGGAGATTCCCCTCGAGGAGATGGACTTCCTGGATCGGCCCGGATGGCTGAACTGGTACGACACGACGGAATCTCAGGCGCTCCTCGACTATCAGCAGACCACGCTGGACGAGTTCTTCAAGCAGCTCGAGGCCGCGGTGGCAGAGGCCTTGGCCTGAGTGGTCAGCTATTGGCTGTTAGCTATTAGCCATTAGCTCACAGCCCCTCCCCATTTCTTCCTCTGGAAGACAAGCGCGATTCTACCCCGACCCCCAACTTTGCTATACTCTCCTGATTCCAGCCAATGGTTTCGCGGCGTTTCCTGGTTCGGCAAGGGCAGGACCGCCAATCACGGCGACTCGGAAGGGGAGAAGCGTCTCGACCCGTGCGGCCCCTGCGACGTTGGCTGTCCGCACGATGGATTGCAGCTCGGCCGGCAGGAAGGCTCGCCGGATGGACGCCAACCCGTCGGGCAGCGTGAAGCTCTTGTACGCGAAGAGCCCGCCAAGGAGTGCAAAGCCCGCATAGGCGAGCCGGCTGCGTCGGATGTCGCCCAGGACGAATACCCGCCGCGTGTGGTCCGTCACGAGCCGCAGGACCCGGACGATCTCGGCGTCTGTCAGATGGTGCAGAAAGTGATTGGCAAAGACGTAGTCCACCGTCTCCCAGCAGCCGGGATCGAGCGCGTCGCCCGCCGTCACGGTCAGGCCTTTCACGTCCCGATGCTTTGCGCGGGCGTAATCGATGATCCTCGGATCCCTTTCCAGGGCCGTGACCTGCACGCGCAGACCCAACTTTGCGACCTGCCGGATCATCCACACCGTTATGTCGCAACCCCCGGCACCGAGATCCACGAGTCGCCACTCCCGCTGTGGCTCGAGGAGCATGTCCCGGATCACGTACCGACGCAGGAGGGTTCGGTATCGGCTGAGCAGGATGTTGATCCACTCAAACTGGTCGAGGGTTCGGTATAGCTTTGTCAATGAGCAATCCGGCCGGTCCATCTGCTCGACCAGATCGGCCCGTTCGGAAAACCGAGGGGGCTTCGTTCCGGGCGCTTTCCGGAGATGCCTCGCAAGCCGGACTCGGTGCCCGTCCGGATGGCTGGAGGCCTGTCCGAGCCGGGTGTCGATTGTTCGTGTCGACCGATGATCGATCGTTCTTTGGCGCATCTTGGGACTCCTGGTTTTTTCCTGGCTATCGTTTGCGCAGCACGACGAGTTCCAGCATTCCGAAATACAGCAGGTTGCCGGCAACCCGTTCAAAACCGGTTTCATCGAATAGCCGATGCAACGCAGTGCGGTCCGGGTAGCGTCGCAGCGTTTCGGCGATATAGGCGTACACTTCCCGATTCCGGTGCAGCAGCAGGCCCCATAGGCTTCCCCAGGCCTTCAGGACGATGTGTCCCAGCACCTGGGGCACCTTGGTCGCGGGTTTCGAGAAGTCCAGGAAGGCCGCGGTTCCGCCGGGCTTCAGAACGCGACGGATCTCGGCCAGTGCACCCTCAAGGCTGGGCGCGTTTCGAAGCGCGTACCCTCCGGTGACGATGTGGACCGACTCGTCCTGGAACGAGAGTCGGCACATATCCTGGCGACTGAAGATCACGCCCGGGAGGCAGCGCCGGCGGGCCAGGTCCAGCATGGCCGGGGTGAGATCGATGCCGTGGACCTCGCCGGCCGGGTAGCGCTCGGCCAGGAGCGCCGTGATGTCCCCGGTCCCACACGCGAGATCGACGCACACGGGCCGAGCCACCTCGGGCAGGGCGCGGACCAGAAGCCTTTTCCAGGCCCGGTCCCGACCCAAGGACAAGGCCAACGTGACAAACCCGTACTTGCCGGCCACGCGTGTGAACAGCCGCTCGTTGTATGCCCGCTTCAGTTCCGGGACTCGCAGGTGTTCGTCCAGGCTGAGCCCCTTCCGAGGCCGTAGCGGTGGGGCCGTGTCAGCCTTCGATTGGGTGGCAGCGGAAGTCTTCAACCTCCTTATCTCCAGGAGCCCGGTCTGCCCGACCGGTCTGCCGCGGACATACCGGGGGCCAAGCGTGGGCCTGGGGATGTTCAGCATGGCGAAATACGGGGCGAGTCGTTGTTTGATCGGCGGTCGCAACAGGACCGCGCGAATGAACCACGTACGGGCCCTGGACGCGGAACGGCCGGTTCGCGTGCCGAGCCACATTCCGCGGGCGGCTCTCGCCGCAATCGTTCGAAAGGCCCGGCGCCGAATCTCCGAGTAGGCCCGGAGGTGCGCCTCGAGCGGCTCGCCGAGGCGGAGGACCCGCACCAAGACGTCCGAGAGAAGCTCTGCGTCCGCGAAACCCGTGTTCATTCCCTGACCGCCGATGGGGCTCATGACGTGGGCCGCGTCGCCTGCCAGGAGGATCCGGCCCCGGTAGAACCGCCTGCACAGCAGCCAGTTGGGTGTAAAGGGGCTGTGCCAGAGGGCCTCCTGCCCAGACAGGTCGTACCCGGTCCGCGCGTGAACGTGCCGACAAATCACCGAGACATCGTCCTCGGGGCGATGGTCCGCGGTTGCGAGCACGATCCATCGTCGCAGGTTGCCCGGCATGGGAAAGGATTCCACCGAGCCCCGGCTGCTGAAGAAGAGGTGTGCTTCGGGTCCCATCCCGGTCTGGTCGAGGTAATCTGCCATGGCGAAACGCGGCCGGTATCGGTGCGTGGCGGCGGGAATCTTCGCCAGGATACGAACAGTGCTGCGGTGCCCATCGCAGCCGGCCAGGTAGCCGGCGCCAATCTCGTTCGTGCCTCCAGGTGTCTCAAGAGTGGCCACAACCCGGTCGCCCTCTTCCCGGCAGCCCACCAATTCCATGCCACGGTGAAGCTGTACCTGCGGCCAACGCTGGAGTGCTTCTTCGAGAAGCTGGATCGTCGTGCGCTGTGGCAGGGACAGAACGAAGGGGTATCGCGACCGGATGCCTTCGAAACGCACACACCCCAAAAGTCGTCCTTCCTCGTGAACGTATCCGCGGGTGACGGGCAGGCCGTGCCGAACAAAGGCCCGGTCCAGATCGAGCGGACGAAGAATCTCGAGCGAAGGCGGCATGATCCCGATGGCCATGGACTCCACGGGCGGCCCGTCTGCCTGGTCGACCACCACACATGCAATTCCCTGCTTGCCCAGTTGATTGGCGAGCAGGAGGCCCGTCGGACCCGCTCCGACGATGAGAACTTCGCACGTTTCCATTTGCACATCGCTCCCTTTGGCAGTCACCGGCTCACATGGACGGCTGCATGAGTGTCATCAGGGCTGCCTCCACGGTGAGGCCCGGCCCAAAGGCCGCGGCCAGCGTCACTTGCTCTGCCGGTCCGCCGTTCCGTTGCTGCATGAACCGCTCGAGCACGAAAAGGATCGTGGCGCTGCTCATGTTGCCGAATCGTCGGAGGATGTCCCGGGACACGCTCAGCTGTTCCGGTCGCAGCTCGAGCGCTTCGCCCACCTTATCGAGAATCGCTTTTCCCCCGGGATGGACGGCCCAGTTGTCCACGTCGCCCTTGGCCAAGTGCTGGGATTCGAGGAGCGG
>JAUVRN010000165.1 GCA_030597645.1 Candidatus Zixiibacteriota bacterium | reverse complement strand
TGAATTTGGCGTTGTTCAGGGTGCGATACAATCGGTATTTGACAGCTATGTCACCAGCCACTCACAGGCCGCTCGTCACGCTGATGACGCAACGTCGCTCCATTCGCAGGTTTCAGACGCGACGTGTCCCCAGGGCGGCCCTGCTGCGGGTGCTGCGTGCGGCGCACTACGCCCCGTCGGGAGCCGATCGGTCGGGATTTCAGTTCGTCGTCGTACAGGAGGCCGAACTCAAGGCGAAGATCCGCAGCTCATGCGAGGCCGCGGACGCCGAGTGGCACCGGCAGGCGGCACCCTGGCTCAAGGCGTGGTTGAAGAGGAAAGGGATTACACCACAAAAACCGTTTCTCGAGGGCGCGCCGTACCTGATCTGCGTGTTCGGTGACAACACGGTACCGTACTGGCTGGGATCGACGTGGCTTGGGGTGGCGTATCTTCTCCTCGCCGCAGAGCGTGAAGGACTGGCCACGCTGACGTACACACCGGGGAAGAGCCGGTTCCTGCAGAAGCTGTTGAACGTGAAGCCCAACATGATCCCCATTGCTATTCTGCCGATCGGCTACGCGGATGAGAGGCTGCCGGCCAAGACCATCAAACGCGGCACGAAGTTCTACTTCGATACCGTCTCTCCCCGCAATGCGGTGAGACTGGACTGAACCAAATGAGATCGTTCCTGTGTACTCTCCTCGTTGTGATTGCAGCCGGTTGTTCGGCGCAAGCACCTGACGATGACTGGCGCATCGCGTTCGAAGATCCGGACGCGGGTCGCATTGGCGTCTGCAACCCCGGCGACGGCTCGTTCACCTATGTGACACCCGATTCGCTTCAAGCAGAGGATCCTGTTACCGATTCGTCGTGGTCGGTGATCTACTTCCTCGGGTATCCGCGCACCCAGGAAGGAACAGTCAACGCCGTCTATGCCGTCAGTGTGGACGGTTCCGACCTTCGCAAGATCAGCGACCTGCCCCTGCGCGCGCTCGACCTGCAGGTATCGCCAAACGGCCGAACGATCGTGTTCACCGGTCGCTATCCGGACCAGGAGTTCATTCGTGGATACCAGATGACGGTCGGAGAGTCCGGCTTTCGTGCCACGACGCCCGGCGACCGCAACGCCTATGATCCAGCCATGGCGCCCGGCGGACTCAACTACGTTTTCCACGACAGCACCATGGCCGACACGCTCTGGGTGTCGTCCCTGCAGGAGACGCTGAATCTCCCTATCTACAGAGACTTCGTCTACACCCAGGTGTCCATCTCACCCGACGCGCTGAACTTTGCCGCCGTGTGCGGAGAGCAGCGCCGGGGGCTCTGCTACATGCATCTGCCTGAACGGGCGGGACGTGTGCTCATCCCCGAGCAGGACGGGGTTTCGATCACTCATCCGGTGTGCCACCCCGACAGCGTGACGGTCGGGTACGTGCACCACGAGGGCGGTCGGACGCAGCTTCGAACCATCGATGTTAACTCTTTAGAGATCAAAGAGATACCGCTTGATCTACCGCATCCGACCCACCCTGCCTGGGTGCGCTCCGCAGACGCCCAAATCCATTGACTTCCAGCCGTTTGGGCTGGATATTCAGAGTTTTGCATAAATCCGGAAGAGGTACAAATACCCGTAATGGCAGACACTCTCAATCCTGAAGATATCAAGGTCATTCTGGCCACAGATTGCGGCTCCACCACCACCAAAGCCATCCTCATCGAGTACCGGGACGGAGAATACCGCCTCATCGTGCGCGGCGAAGCCCCCACCACCGTGGAAACGCCCTTCGACGACGTGACGATGGGCGTGCTCAACGCCGTGGGCGAGGTGGAGGAGCTGTCGGGACGCACACTGCTCGACGAAAACCGCAAGATCATGTCCCCCGCCAACGGCTCCGACGGCACCGACATCTACATTTCGACATCCTCCGCAGGCGGTGGTCTGCAGATGATGGTGGCGGGCGTGGTTCGCTCGATGACGGCCGAATCGGCCGAACGCGCAGCTCTCGGTGCCGGTTCCATCGTGATGGACGTCATTTCGTCCAACGACAAGCGCCTTCCTCACCAGCAGATCGAACGGATTCGCCAGCTACGGCCCGACATGATCCTGCTCTCGGGAGGTATTGACGGCGGCACCAAGACGCACGTGGTAGAGCTGGCCGAGCTGATCGCGGCCGCCGATCCCAAGCCGCGTCTTGGCAGCGGCTACAAGTTGCCTGTGATTTACGCGGGCAACCAGGAGGCGGCGGGCGACATCGGGGAGACGCTCGGTGACACGGTCGACCTCGACATCGTCGACAACCTCCGCCCGGTGCTCGAGCGCGAGAACCTGGGGCCGGCCCGCGAGAAGATCCATGATCTGTTCATGGAACACGTGATGGCGCAGGCGCCGGGCTACAGCAAGCTCATGACCTGGGCGGACGCGCCGATCATGCCCACGCCGGGCGCGGTCGGGTTGATCATGAAGAAGATCGCAGACACCGAGAATATCGAAGTCGTAGGTGTCGATATTGGTGGCGCGACCACTGACGTGTTCAGCGTGTTCAAGGGCGTCTTCAACCGCACCGTGTCGGCCAATCTCGGCATGTCGTACTCCGTCTCCAACGTGTTCGCCGAGGCGGGCCTGGCCAACGTGATGCGCTGGGTGCCCTTCGACATGGACGAGCGCACTCTTCGCAACCGGGTCAAAAACAAGATGATCCGGCCCACGACGATCCCGCAGGCCATGCAGGACCTCATCTTCGAACAGGGCATCGCTCGCGAGGCGCTGCGCCTGGCGTTCATCCAGCACAAGGAGTTCGCCACCGAGCTCAAGGGCGTGCAGCAGCAGCGGACGATCGCCGACGCCTTCGAGCAGTCGACGTCGGGCTCGACGCTGGTCAATATGATGTCGCTGAACATGCTCATCGGATCCGGTGGTGTGCTCTCGCATGCGCCCCGGCGGCAGCAGGCGGCCATGATGATGATCGACGCCTTCCTGCCCGAGGGGATCACTCGCCTGGCCGTCGATTCGATCTTCATGATGCCACAGCTCGGCGTGCTCTCCGACGTTCACGAGCGCGCGGCCATCGAGGTGTTCGAAAAGGACTGCCTGATTCATCTGGGCACCTGCGTGGCGCCGGTGGGAGCAGCCAAAGAGGGCAAGCCGGTCTGCAAGTTTACCATCTCGTTCCCGGACGGGCGCTCCGAAAGCGGCGTCCTGAACGGCGGCGACATGAAGTGCTATCCGCTGGGCATCGACGCATCGACCAATCTGCCGTCGAAGGCCCGCATTTCACTCGAGCCGGAGCGCGGCTTCGACTGCGGTGCCGGCCCGGGATCACGACTGGAAATCAATGTTTCGGGCGGCGTGGTGGGGATCGTGCTGGATGGAAGGGGCCGCCCATTTAATCTCTCGGATCTGTCGGCCGGCGACCGGGTCCGCAAACTCAGAGAGTGGATGACGGCTTTGGACATCTACCCGGAAGCGTCACTCACCCTGGCGTGAGCGTCTGCAGGGAGCCCATGTCCGACACCGTGGTCGAATCGCAGATGGCTATACTTCGCAGCCGCCCGGAGCTGGAGCGCCGCGAAGCCGATCAGCTCTCCGCACTGGCAGTACTTTCGCGCGATGCCGTGCATGTGCACGGCCCCGACGTGGACCCGGCACCCTCCACGCGCACGTACTTCCAGCGTGACTGGAATCGGGTCATGCACTCCGAGGCGTTTCGTAAGCTGGAGTACAAGACGCAGGTGTTCCCATTCGGCGAAGGCCTGGACGTCACCCGCACGCGCCTGACCCACACCCTCGAAGTCTCGCAGATCGCCCAGGCCATCTGCGTGGCCCTGGGACTCAATGACGATCTCGTTCGGGCCATCGCCCTGGCGCACGATCTCGGTCATCCGCCGTTCGGTCACTCCGGTGAAGATGTACTGCGCGAATTGGCGGGCTTCAACCACAACGCTCACGGCCTGCGCATCGTGACGGAGCTGGAGAGGCGGTATCCCTTTCCGGGCCTGAACCTGCCCACGGTGGTCCTCGCGGGCATGGGAAAGCACGACGCGGCTTTCCGTATTCTCGGCGAGTGTGCCTACTTCCGTGACCAGGGCCCCACGCTCGAGTCACAGGTGGCCAGCCTGGCCGACGTGATCGCGTACCGTTCACACGATATCGAAGACGCACTCAACTCGGGGATCCTGACCAAGGATGATTTCCGCGAGGCCGGTCTGGACCTCTGGGACGAACTGGAAGCGCACGTCGCGGACCTGCCGGAAGAGATCCGAACGGCGCAGATCACGCGCACACTCATCGACCTGTTCATCTCCGACGCACTGACGGAGATGCAGCAGCGGTTGTCGCACACGGGCACGAGCACGGCAGCCGAAGTGCGTGCGGCGCGCGAGCCCCTGGTGAGGTTCTCGGACGAGTTTGAACGCAAACAGAGTCGCCTCGGCGAGTTCCTGAGTGAGACTTTTTACAAACACTACAAGATCATGCGCATGACCGACAAGGGTCAGCGTGTCATCCGGGCGCTCATCGGCGCGTACCAGGACAATCCGAGGTTGCTGCCGCCGGATGTGCAGGTGCACTACGAGGAGGCGGAGGATCGCAACGCCGTACTGGCCGACGTGATTGCCGGGATGACCGACCGGTATGCGGTGATGGAGTACACGAGACTGTTCGACCCCGAGGTTCGGGTCTGAAGCAAAGAGAGTAAGACCATGGGACATGCCTATACACCGGGACTGCTGGTCACCGAGCGACTGCTCGTAACCAAACGGCGCATCCTGCCGCTCAAAGGCGACGTGGTCGTCAAGGTGGGCGATCGCGTGGAGCCCGATGACGTGGTGGCCAAAACGGATCTGCCCGGTTCCGTAGAACCGGTCAACGTGGCCAATCTCCTGGGTGTACCGCCGGAAGATGTGCCGCTGTGCATGCTCAAGAAAGAAGGTGAGCACGTCGCGCAGGGCGAGGTCATCGCGCTCAGCAAGTCGTTCTTCGGCCTGTCCAAGTCCGAAGCCAAAGCCAAGATCGAAGGCACCGTGGAATCGGTGTCACACGTCACCGGCCAGGTGCTGCTGCGCGGCCATCCCATGCCGGTCGAGGTCAGAGCCTACGTGCACGGTGAGGTGGTGGAGATCTTCGAGCGTGAGGGTGTGGCGGTGCGCACCTGGGCGACGTTCGTGCAGGGGATCTTCGGCATCGGTGGTGAGACGCACGGCCGCGTGACGATGGCCGTCTCGAGTCCCACTGAGGTGCTCGACGAGGGGCACATCAAAGACGAGCACAAGGATTGCGTGGTCGTGGGCGGTTCTCTGGTGACGGCTGCGGCGCTGAAGAAGGCGATCGCCGTCGGTGCCCGGGCGGTCGTGGTCGGCGGTTTCGACGACAAGGACCTGCGGGATTTCCTCGGGCACGACCTGGGCGTGGCCATT
>JAUVRN010000069.1 GCA_030597645.1 Candidatus Zixiibacteriota bacterium | reverse complement strand
GTGTACTTGGACGCCATGTGCCGCAGCGCCGATTCGCTCTGCACACTGACATAGTCCGTGTACATATCGACTTCGAACTGGGCCTTGTACGGGTCGGTCACCTTCCAGACTACGACCGCGGCGATCTCGATCGGATTCCCCGACTGATCATTTACTTTGATACGCGACGTCTCCTGGTTGCGAACGCGAAGCGAGATCTTGTGCTTCGTCAAGAGCGGGTTGGCCCAGCAGAACCCGTTCTCCACCACCGTGCCCTTGTACTTCCCGAAGAGCACGAGCAGAGCCGAGTAGTTGGGGTTGACGATGAAGAACCCCGGACTGATCAGCAGAGCTGCAAGCAACATGACGCTGGACAGCAGGATACCCGACAATGCACCACGCGAATTGATGAGAACCACGATCGGCATTATGTAGAGCGCGATGTTGATGACCAGCATCAGCCACCCCGAAGTTGTCTTGATGATTCTATTACCATCCATGATACTCCTCCTTTCCGATATTAATACGATATCATATTGCTATCAGTCAAGAAAAATCGGGCAACGACCGCCGAAATCATATATGTGGTTGCAGTTAAAGTAGTTACGAGATGGGCTGCAGTACCGCCCAGGCGCTGTTCGGGCCTGGTTGCGGCTCTGACGGCTCGCTGGTGCCGACTCAGATGCCCGGATCGGCCTTTTCGGGCAGCGCGGTCCTGCCGCGTGCGATGACGTGAAGGCCCGGACCGGACAACCGCTGACCCACCCAGGTCCTGTCACGGAGGTCTCTCACGGACCAGGCCGGCGCCGAGCCGGAATGATCGACCCGGGGCTCCCGCATGGTCTCCTGCGTCGCGTAACCGGCGGCAAAGAGCAAGATGCCGGCGGCCAGCCGCAACACCACACGCCCGGCACGCGGCAGCGTAATACGCCATGACGGTCGACCTGCGTCGAGCGAGTACTTGCGAAGAACGCTGTTCTCCAGGCGAAGGTGTTCGACCTCGGTCAACGCGGGGCGGGCGTCGAGTTCGCCCACCAGACGACGCAGCTCGTCGTATGCCGCGCGGCATGTCTCGCAGAGCGCGAGATGCTCGTGCATCACGGTCACGTCGGGCTCGGCGATCTCACCAGCGGCCAGCAGCGGCAGCCTGCTCTTAGTATCCAGGCAGTTCTTCATCACATCCCCTTCGAAAGTTCTACCTCAAAGCGCTCGCGCAACCGGGCCAGCCCACGGGCGAGGTGCACCTTGACGGCACCTTCTGAGATACGCATCACGGCAGCGGTTTCAGCGATACTGAGATCAGCAAAGAAGCGCAGTCGCAGCGCCTGCTGCTGTCGATCCGATAGCTGCTCCAGCGCCGCATCGATCACCTGCCGTCGCTGGAAATCCTCATCGATAGTTGTCCCGGCCGTTCCAGCCTGCTCCGTTGCCGCCTCATTTAAGTGCTCTCGACGACGCCGTGCGTCCCGGGGGGCATTGAGTGCCAGCCTGTGCCCCGTCTTGATGGCGGAGGCCAGCAGAGCCGGTTCCTCGCGCGAGCGGCACTGTCGGTAGGTGCGGATGATCGCTTCCTGCGTGATATCGAGCGCTTCATCGCGATCGCGGACGACGCGACCCACCAGGCCGAACACCCGATCGGCCATGCGCCGGAACTGCGCAGCGTCAAACGGCGTCAATACGTCCCCGGCATCTATGGGTGTTCGACCACCGAGAGTGCATACAACGGCACATCCCGATCGTGCAGTGCGGCACCGTCGAACATCCACATGACCTGCCCCGGTTCACCGGGCTCCGTGTAGCCGTTGGTGCGCACGATTTCGCCCGGAAGGACGAGTTCGATTTGGAAGACCTGCATGTTGATCGCGTCGGTGACATGCTGGTCGTAATAAACCACCCGGAACGGGTGGCGGAAACTAGAGTCCGGGGTGCGGCCGTCGCCCCATATGGCCCGGCCGGCTATGTCCACCAGTTCTTCGCGAACGCCCCCGAGAAGCTGTTCGTACGCCAGGTCCATCTCGTCCTCATCCATGGCCAGCACATCCAGCAGGAGGGCGTCGTCGATACGGTCGCCAAGGTGCTCCCAGGCGACCTCCTCGCTTGCCCGCTTCTGGGCCACCGTGGCCCCGCCATCCAGGACCAGGATGCCCAGACCATCCTGAAGCTCGTTGAACAGAGTGTATCGAAGTTGATCTGAAAGATTATCCAGGTACTGGTTCCGATCCGCTTCGGATACATTGAAGATGCCGTGTTCCAGTACGCGCTCCTCCAGTTCTGCGTCGGAGAAGATGTCGGGCAGCTCATGGTGTCTTCCGTAGGTACGCGCACGGTAATGCCGCGTGAACTCATAGTACGTGCGCGAGCCCTCCCGCCAGCGTTTCACGCCAGAGGGGAATTGCAGGTGGCTCGAACGTACCGCCTCTCTGTCAGGACCTGCAAAGGATGACGGCAGGGCATCTCCATGGGGAATCTCCCGGTGGGCCACCCAGTGG
This sequence comes from Candidatus Zixiibacteriota bacterium, assembly GCA_030597645.1. Taxonomy (GTDB): domain Bacteria; phylum Zixibacteria; class MSB-5A5; order JAUVRN01; family JAUVRN01; genus JAUVRN01. Next base: position 5,701 of record JAUVRN010000069.1, on the reverse strand, counting down.
AGTTCAACTTTGCCCTCGTCGGTGCTGTCGATGCTCATCGAGGTAACATCCCATTCGGGCGGCTGTGGCAGTGCCAGGAAGTCTTCATGGCCCTGTACGTCTCCTTTGAACTCTACGGTCCAGGAGGCGGAGCCGTCTTCGTGCACCGTAATCGACTCATTCCGCTCCAGGCAGCCGGACACCAGGAGTGCCGCCACCGATACCAGCCAGATGTGTCTGCTCATCATGGGTAATCTCCGCATCAGGTTCACCCTTTGAGACACCCGGGGCGCCCGGCTGGATGACAGAGCGGCTGAGGAAAGATCGGCGATGGACAGAACAGCTTGATTGCCTTAAGGTTGGGGGACGGCCGAAGGCAAGGATCGGCGGGCTTGCCGCACACGATTCGTGCCCGTACCATGGGTGTGGCGCGATGAGTGGGCGAGCCCGTGATCACAGCCATTAGACCATAGCGATGACCATACTGCGATAGACTCATCCGATGCACTACGCCGATTTCGTCCACCTGCACAACCACACGCAGTACAGCCTGCTGGATGGCGCCAACAAGATCGGTCAGATCGTCGATACCGCCAAACGGATGAACATGCCCGCTTTGGCCATCACGGATCACGGCAACCTGTTCGGTGCAATCGAATTCTACAAGGAGGCACAGAAGCAGGGCGTCAAACCAATCATAGGCTGCGAGGTATACGTGGCCGAGCATTCCCGGTTCGATCGCTCCGGCGTGCGGGGCCAGAATCGCACGTATCACCTGGTCCTGCTCTGCCGCGACATGCAGGGATACCGCAACCTGATACAACTGGTCACCTCAGCCTACCTCGAGGGTTTCTACCGCAAGCCCCGCATCGATTTCGAGCTGCTCCAGAAGCACAGCGACGGACTGATCGCACTCTCGGCGTGCCTTCAAGGCGAAGTAGCCAGCAACCTGTATCACGAGCGTCCGGATGAGGCCGAGGCCCGGGCCCTCCGGTACGCGGAGCTCTTTGGTCCGGACCGTTTCTTCCTGGAGATCCAGGACCACCATCTCGACGATGAGGACCGGGTCCGCCCCGAGATCATCCGCCTGGCCCGGAGAACCGGGCTGCCTCTGGTCTGTACGAACGACTGTCACTACCTCAAACGGGAACACGCCGACGCCCACGACGCGCTGCTCTGCCTGCAGACCGGCAAGACGCTGGCCGACGAGGACCGCATGCGTTACCCGACCTCCGAGCTGTACGTCAAGTCCCCGGAGGAGATGAAGCAGTTGTTCCGCGACGCACCGCCCGAGGTCATCGAGAACACGGTTCGGATAGCGGAGATGTGCCACCTGGAGCTGGAGTTCGGCCAGTTCAAACTACCCAAGTTTCCCCTGCCCGCCGAGTACGACGCCCCCGAGGCGTACCTGGATACGCTGGCGCGCGAGGGACTGGCCGAGCGTTTCGGTCAGCTCACGCCGGAGATGGAGACCCGCCTCGACTACGAACTGGGCGTGATCGGCAAGATGGGGTACGCCGGGTACTTCCTGATCGTTCGCGACTTCATCAAGTTCGCGCGCGACAGTGATATTCCCGTCGGTCCGGGCCGTGGATCGGCCGCCGGATCACTCGTATCGTACTGCCTTGGCATCACCAACATCGACCCGCTGCGCTACGGGCTGCTGTTCGAGCGTTTTCTCAATCCCGAGCGCATCAGCATGCCCGATATCGACATCGACTTTGCCGACCGTGACCGCGACCGGGTCATCGAGTACGTGGTGGCCAAGTACGGCAAGGAGAACGTCGCCCAGATCATCACGTTCGGATCGATGGCTGCACGTGCCGTGGTGCGTGACGTGGGCCGGGTCATGGGCCTGCCCTACGGCGATGTCGACAAGATCGCCAAACTCATCCCCATGATACCGGGCATGACGCTGGAGACCGCACTCGTCAAGGAGCCCAAGCTCAAGGACCTGACCAAGCAGGATGCGCGGATACGCAAACTCATCGAGCACTCGCGTGTGCTCGAAGGCCTGTCCCGTCACGCATCCACGCACGCCGCCGGGGTGGTGATCGCACCCGACCGGCTCACCAACTGGGTCCCGCTCTACAAATCGTCACGCAACGAGATCACCACGCAGTACGACATGAAGGGTGTCGAGGCCCTGGGCCTGCTCAAGATTGACTTCCTGGGCCTGCGGACACTCACGGTTCTGCAGGATGCGTTGCGCTGGATCAGCCGGAACCGCGGCATTGAGGTCGATCTCGACACGTTGCCCCTGGACGACCGCAAGACGTACGAGTTGTTCGGCGAGGGCCGCACGATCGGGCTGTTTCAGTTTGAGTCGTCCGGGATGCGCGACTATCTCCGCAAGCTCAAGCCCGAACGGCTCGAGGATCTGGGGGCGATGAACGCACTGTATCGCCCCGGCCCGCTGGACGCCGGCACGGTCGACGACTACATCGAACGCAAGCATGGACGCCGCAGCATCAGTGTGGCCCACCCGCGCCTGCAGCCGATTCTCGAGGAGACGTACGGCGTCATCGTATTCCAGGAGCAGGTGATGCGCATCGCTACAGACCTCGGCGGGTTCACGCTCGGCCAGGCCGACACACTGCGCAAAGCCATGGGCAAAAAACAGGCCGATCTCATGGCCGACATGAAACAGCACTTCATCACCGGCTGTGAACAGAATGAGATCGGCAGAGCCAAGGCCGATGAGATCTTCGTCCTGATGGAGACGTTTGCGCGCTATGGTTTCGTCAAGGCCCACGCGTACGGATACGCGCTGGTCGCCTATCAGACCGCGTTTCTCAAGGCGCACTACCCGGTGGAATTCATGGCGGCGCTGCTGACGTCCGAAATGGACAACTCCGACCGCATCGTGCAACTGCTGGCAGAGTGCAAGGCGCTCGACGTCACGGTGGTGCCCCCGGACATCAACGGCAGCGAGGTCGAGTTCGCGCCCCGTGGTCAAAAAATCCACTACGCCTTCTGCGCCGTCAAGAACGTCGGCCGATCCGCCGTCGAAGCCGTGGTGGCGGCTCGGAAGGAAGGCGGTGAGTTCGCAAGCGTCTTCGACCTGGCCGAGCGTGTCGAACCACGCGCCCTCAACCGCCGTGCACTCGAGAGCCTGGTGGCAGCCGGCGCCTTCGATCGGCTGGAGCCTCACCGCGCCTCCCTGCACGAAGGCATCGACGTCATCCTCCAGTACGCACAGCGCGCGCAGTCGGAACGGGATCTCGGGCAGGTGTCCCTGTTTGGCGGAGACGCCTCATCATCCCTGGCACCGCCCCGGCTTCCATCCCAGTCGCCGTGGACTCCATCCGAGCGCCTCAAGCGCGAAAAGGCGGTGCTCGGCCTCTATGTCTCCGGTCACCCGCTGGAACGCTATCGGCGCACCATCGAGTCTCTCGTCACGCCACTGGAGGAACTCGGCCGGTTTCCCGATCGCGCCGAAGTGACCGTCGGCGGCATCATCAACACGGTCGCCCACCGGTACGACAAGAGGGGCAAACCCTTCGCCATCGCCCTGCTGGAAGACTTTGCCGGCACCACCGAAGTGCTCTGTTTTGCCGATTGTTTTGATGAGTACGAGATACTGCTCATCCCGGACCGCATGGTGCTCGTATCCGGTCAGGTCTCGACACGTGAGGGTGAGCGGCCCAAGATCCGCTGCAGCAAGATCATCGACATCAGAAAGGCATGGGAGGAGTTGCCGGTAGCCGTGCGCCTCATCCTGCCCGGCGATGCCGTGTCCAACGGCCGCTGTCAGAAACTCCTCGAGTTTTTGGCCGCACACCCGGGTAAAACGCCGGTTGTCATGTCCGTGGCGCTGTCCGATGAGGAGGTCTCGTTTCGGGTCAATCGGTACCCCGTTCACATCACCGACGGCTTCCTGGGCGAGCTGGAGCATTTGGTCGGCCCGGAGTCCGTGCACATAAGACGTAACGGGACAATAGATTAGGCGCAGAATCCCGAGACCCCAGGCCACCCTCCCCACTACTTCTTGAGGCGACCCTCACCCGTCCCTATCTTGGGCCCCGGTCATGCCGGGGCTACGGGCATCGAATTTGGAACCCCAGCTCCCGATAAGTGTTTTAAAGGGTGTTGGTTAATCTCAGTGTTTCCACCGGGAGTTTCTGAAGCACTGGGGCAAGCATCTATTGATGAGGATTCATGCGTATACGACTGCTGTTCATTTCGATAGTCCTGGTGCTGGCGGCAACTCCCGTGATCGCCCAAATAGATGGCGAGGTCGGGACCGGTGTGCTGCCACCCCCGGTTCAGTGGCAGGGATTCGACACCGCGCTGGAGCAGGCCCGATCCGAGGACAAGCACATCATGGTGACGGTGTACACGGACGTGTGTGGCTACTGCAAGAAGCTGGACAGAGTGACGTTCACCGATCCGGCCGTGCGCGAAGTCCTGGACGATGCCTACGTCTCGGCCAAGGTCAAGGCGGACTCGGGCAAGCGCCTCAAGGTGCAGAGCCAAATCGTCGACGACGGCAGCCGCCAACTGCTGCAGTATCACACCGTCGATGACCCGACGCTCTCCGGCAGCGACCTGCGCTCCCAGTGGATGCTGCGCGGTGTGCCGGGCATCATCTTCCTCAACCCGGAAGGCAGAGTCATCACCATTGTCAACGGCTACAAGAGCCCGGCGGACATGCACAACATGCTGACGTTCGTCAAGGACGACCTGTACGAAGTGATGACCTGGCAGGACTATCTCAAGAGTCTCGAACGGGCTAAAGATCAGAACCGGGCCAAATCGTCACCCCTACCTGGAACATCGCAAGACACACCTCATGAAACGCTCGACCCTCTTTGCACTCCTGGCGTCCCTCACCCTGCTGGCGGCGCTCACATCCCTGTCCGGTTGCCCGGGCCGTGCCCAGAGTGAAACACCGGTGCTGGCCGAATCTGCAGACCTCGACCCTGGGGCAGTGGTCGATCCGGGGATCCCGCGCAGCCCCGACGCCATGCCTGACTTCGTGCTGACCGATCTCGACGGCAACGTGGTCAAGCTCTCCGATTACACCGGTCAGGCCGTGCTGCTCAACTTTTGGGCCACCTGGTGCCCGCCGTGCAAAGCGGAACTTCCCGACCTTGTGGAGATCCAGAACGAATTCGGCGGCGTGGATTTCACGGTGGTCGGAGTGGCGCTCGACCAGGCGGGCCCCGGGAAGGTACAGCGTTTCGTCGACAAGTACGGCATCAACTTCCCCGTACTGATGGGCAACCAGAAGGTGGTGGTGCAGTACGGCAACTTCCGCGGCATACCGACATCCTTCCTGCTCAACACCAGGCACGAGCAGGTCAAACGCTATACGGGCCTGGTCACCAAACGCCAGCTCGAGCGCGACCTTCAGAACGTGATCGGCGGCGCCGCGTAGAGCCTGTCCGGGATTTGACTTCGGCGTACCGCAGACCCTCTTGACACGGGATCATCAGCAGACCGCTGGGGTCCCGTTCTTTTTTGGGTCGGCCCGGGCGCGCCGACGACCTACCTTGCCCCTCCTGTGAATCGCAAACTCCCGCCCGCGCAGCGCTTTCTACTGACCGCCGCCGGCATCCTGCTGGGTGCGTACCTGGTCTATCTGGGCGTCTCGAGTTCGGCGCCGGCCGATCCGTCGATCCGTTCGAATGCAGCATCGCCCCCCGCCGACAGCCTGCTCTTTCGAATCTGGTCCGCTCCTGCATTTGCAGAAGCGCAGAATGACCAGCGCCTGGTG
>JAUVRN010000108.1 GCA_030597645.1 Candidatus Zixiibacteriota bacterium | reverse complement strand
GTGTGATCGGCCTCACCGGCATCTCTTCGTCGATGAGCTTGCCGACTGGACCGGGGCCGGATGCGGCCATGGACGAGATATACAGGAATCGCTTGAGCCGTGGAGCGCCGGCCTTGGCAGCCGCGCATAGATTTCTCGTGCCGTCCCCGTTGACCGCGATAAAGGTCTCGTCGTCCGGTGCCTTGATCAGGCCACCCGAATGATAGATGTAGTCCACCCCGTCGACCGCCTGTGCCAGAGAGTGGGGATCGGTGAGGTCACCCTCGCAGCGTTCGAAGCGAACGTCGTGGAGTGGCCCAAGATCGGATGAACGGCGTGCCAGAACGCGCACATGTGCACCACGGTCTGTCAGTGCCGATACGAGATGTCGGCCTATGAATCCGGATGCACCCGTGACCAGGACCCGCGGAGCCTCGTTGGTTATAGCGCTTGACATGGGATTAGGGGCCGCCTTACTCTTGGGCCGCGGCGCCCAAGAGCCCGGTCTGGGCCGAGAGCGCCGTTTAACGTAGGGGCTCCGTGGTACGAGGGCAACCGCGGATTGCCGAACGCCGAGCATCCGGTGGACATATTCGACAAGTGTCGTAACTTCACGAGAGCGCGCGAGGTGATGGAGGCGGGGATGTACCCGTACTTCCGCGCCATCAGCTCGGGCCAGGACACCGAGGTCGTGATCAAAGGCCAGCGCCTGATCATGATCGGGTCCAACAACTATCTCGGACTGACGTCCGATCCCCGCGTCAAGGAAGCCGCCATCGACGCGATCAACCGGTTCGGCTCCGGTTGCACCGGCTCCCGGTTTCTCAACGGTACCCTCGAACTGCACGAAGAGCTGGAGGCACGCCTGGCCCGCTTTATGGACAAGGAGGCGGCCCTGGTCTTTTCCACCGGTTACCAGACCAATCTCGGTACCCTGTCGGCTATCATGGGGCGAAACGAGGCCCTCTTTATGGACCGCGCCAATCACGCCAGCCTGGTGGACGGTGCGCGTCTGACCTTTGGTAAGACATACAAGTACGGCCACAACGATATGGAGGATCTCGAGCGCGTCGTGACTCAGACGTCTCCTGATGTGGCCAAGCTGGTGGCCACCGACGGTGTGTTCAGCATGGAGGGCGACCTGGCATGCGTGCCGGAGCTGGTCGCACTCAAGAAAAAACTGGGATTCCGCATTCTCATCGACGACGCCCACGCCATCGGCGTCATGGGTCCGCGTGGCAACGGCACCGCGGCCCACTTCGGGCACAACGACGACATAGATCTCATCACCGGGACATTCTCCAAGTCCTTTGCCTCGCTGGGCGGCTTCGTGGCGGGCGACGACGACACCATTCACTATCTCAAGCACTTTGCGCGGGAGCTCATCTTCTCGGCCTCCATCCCGCCGGCCAACGCGGCCGTGGCCCTGGCCGCGCTCGACATCATCGAATCGGAACCGGAGCGCCGCAAAGCGCTGTGGCGCATCACGCACCGCATGCGCGACGAGTACACGCGCCTCGGGTTCAACGTCGGCAGTACGGTCACGCCGATCATCCCGTTGTACATCGGCAGCGACGAGCTCTGCTTTGCGTTCTGGAAAGAGCTGACGCTCAGCGGCATCTTCGCCAACCCCGTGATCGCACCTGCCGTGCCGCCCAACCACGCGCTGATTCGGCCTTCTTACACCGCCACGCACACCGATGCGCAGATGGATCGGGTCCTTTCCGTGTTCGAACAGGTGGGTCGCAAGCTCGGCATCCTGAACCGCCCGGTGGAAGTACAAGACACGTGAGTCCCGGCGGTTCGATCGACGTCCGCCCCATTCGCAGCAAGTCCGAGCTCAAACAGTTTATCAAGCGGCCCTGCTCACTGGACCGGGACGATCCGCGCTGGGTTCCGCCACTGATCGTCGATCGCCTGGCCTTCCTGGATTTCAAGAAGAACCCCTTCTACCAAACCGCGGAGGTGTCGCTCTGGATGGCCTATCGAGGCGGCACACCCGTCGGTCGCATTTCGGCGTGCGTCAATGCCGACTACAACGAATTCCATGGGGAGCGCACGGGGCACTTTGGGTTCTACGAGTCCATCGACGATGAACAGGTGGCCGTGACGCTGTACGACACCGCCTCGGAGTGGCTGCGGGCCCGCGGCATGAACAGGATGTGGGGGCCGTGCAGCTTCTCCACCAACCACGAGGTCGGATTCCTGGCCGACGGCTTCGACACGCCGCCCATGGTCATGATGCCCCACACCCATCCGTACGACCTGAGCCTGGCCGAGCGCTGCGGGATGGTCAAGGAGAGGGACCTCTGGGCCTTCATCAAGCACGAGGTCGATCCCATACCCGATCGAATACGCAGGATCGCCAATCGCGTGCGGGAGCGGGTCGGGGTGACCATTCGCCGGATCAACATGAAACGCTTCGGCGAGGAACTCGAGCAGGTGCGCAAGATCTACAACGAGGCCTGGAGCAAGAATTGGGGCTTTGTGCCGCTGAGAGAAGAGGAGTTCCAGCACATCGCCAAGGACATGAAGCTGATCATCGATCCGGAGATTGCATTTATCGCCGAGATCGAGGGTGAGGCGGTGGGCTTCTGTCTGAGCCTGCCCAACATCTACGAGAGTCAGATCAAACTCCGATCCGGCCGGCTATTGCCCTTTGGCTGGTTTCGACTCCTGTGGGACCTCAAGGTGGCACACAACGTCGCCAGTACCCGCACGCTGACCATGGGCGTCGTCCACGATCATCGGAACCGCGGAATCGAAGCGGTTTTCTACATCGAGAGCTTCGATCGCGGTACGGCCCGGGGATACAGGAAAGGCGAATTCTCCTGGGTGCTGGAAGACAATGAGATGATGATCCGCGCGGCCCACGCCATGGGTGCCCACCGCTACAAGACCTACAGGGTATACGGCAAAGACTTGTAGCGCTGGGTTCCAACCTGCTCGCCGCTGGCGGTTGGATTCATGTGGAGTGAGAAACGACCGGAGCCGGTCAAGAGGTCAGGCGGCCTGCACTTCTTCCGGCACCGCGGGTGTACGCATCTTCTCCAGCAGGTACGCGTTGGGCTCGTGGTATATCGCGCCTTCGGGCAACCAATCCCAGAACTCGCCCAATTCACGTTTCATCCGCTGCAGGAAGAAGTCTGGCAACTCCGTCGTCTCCTGCTCGAAGTAGGCGCGCAGCGGCCGGTCGGTGTCGAGGCGCCGCCGCAATTCACGATAGTACTTGAGCCGCCCGAATCCCTCCGACGACACCGCGCGCAACAGGTTCAGCCACTTGGGAATGGCCGAGCCGCCCCCCGTGAACCGGTGCGCGATAGTGGGCCACGAGAAGGAGTGGGCCGTCAGGTCGATGACGTGATCGTAGAACTCGGGCCAGGAGTAGTTCTTGGGCCTGACGTTCATGGCGTGGTTGTTGTTGAGAAAGTGGAACGGAAAGGGCAGAACACGCCCGTCGGCCTGGTACTCCAGGTTCAGCGGTGCCGCCTGGCCGAACGCGGAGAGCAGCGAGTACCCGGGAAACGTCCCCGGCGCCAGGTCGATGAACTGCTTGGTCAGCCGGAATGGCTCGACCCCCACATCGCTGTCGAGACCGACCACGAAATTGGTCTGCATGTACGGGATGTAGCGCAGGATCATGTTGACGTGCTCGGAGACCGCCCTGACCTTCTCTTCGCCCTGGCGGCTGCCCGTCCTGGACTTGGCGCCCAGGTCATACCAGGACTCGACGCCGGGAAGGATCGCCTTGAATCCGTTGCGGCTCAGTCGCTGTACGTGCGGTTCGGTGAGGATGGCGAGGCTGCTCTCGGCAATGAAGTTGATGCTGCCTGGTGGCACCGCCGCCTCGATGCTGTCCATGTAGTCGTCGAACCGAATGCCGAAGTTGGGGTCGTGCCAGCCCACGACAGGCCGTTTGAACCGGGTGAGCAGGAAGCGCAGGTCGTCACGCAGGACCTCGAATGACAGCGGCTCGTAGGGGACCTCCGCGTCGATGCAGAAGCTGCATGTATCGGGGCAGCCCATGCTTCCGATCATCGGCACGATCTTGATGGCCGGCGCCTTGCGGAGCGTCAGATCGATCCACTTCCACCGCTCCTGGACTCCGGGCAGATCGGAGGGCTGGCGGGGGACGGTGAGGCGCACACCCATCGGCCTGTGCTGCGCGCACTCCTGGAGCATGTCGTGCACCAGCGGCCGATCCGTAAAGCCGAATACGTAGTCGAAGTACTTGCAGGCATCCTGAGGGTAACAGCGGGCGTGCGGCCCTCCCAGCGCCGTGATCGCTCCGCGGGACCGGTACCGGTTGCTCAGGGCGTAGGCAAGCTGCGCCGCCTGTGAGAATGAGCTTATAAAGACGAGGTCACAGTCATCCGGCACCTCACGGGACAGATCCTCGAATCCTGTGTAGCAGACCAGCCTGACATCGTGGCCTTCCTGCTCGCACCAGGTAGCCACTACCTGCGGCATGATGCTGGCGAAGTTGGCGTTCATGGCACGCGCCCATAGGCCGCCTCTGGGCGTCTTGGTCACGAGGTCGATGATACCGATACGTAGTCTGCGCATGATGTTGTGGCCTGCTTGAGTTCAGATTGGAGGAGGCTACGGGTTGCCCTCTACAGGGTCAAGCTGGGGATTGATACGAGGATACAGGCCGGCGGAGAGGCGCAGAGATATGCGGAGGGGGCCAGATTCCGGCCCTTCAGGCCCGGGCCAGCGTCCTGGGTCACGGCACTACGATGCCGGTACGAGATCGCGAAGGCGCTCGCGGGCCAGGTTCACCTGCGGCACCAGCCGGTCGGCCCGGCCCCAGCGGCTGAGATCCTTGCGCTAGGCGGCCGCGGCATCGCCCTTGTTGCCGAGGGCCTCGTGCGTGCGCCCGAGTTCGTACCAGGAGAGGAGCCAGTAGGCGTTGGCATTGAAAGGACTGTATCTCGAGACGCTCTGCTGTAGTTCGTGCCGAGCCGAATCGGGATGCCCCGTCTCCAGGTACGCCAGTCCGACCCAGTACGAGTAGTCGTCTGGATCGCCAATCATGCGCCGGTAACGAATGAGCTTGTCCAGGGCGTTCCGGTAGCCACCCCGCGCCAGGTCCTCTTCCGCCTCAAACGCGATCTCCCTGCGTTCGGCCATCTCGGCGCTGACATTCTTGGCGAGGCGGTTCAGCAGTTTTTCGCGCACGTTCGCCGCCCGGTCCATGTCGCCCTCGCGCAGGGCCAGGCGATAGGGCAGGACGACAAACTTCAGTTCGTCCGGACCGATGCGGTAGGCCCGCTTGAACGCCGTCCTGCAGCTGTCCGTCTGGCCCAGCGTCAGGTACCGCCTGGCCATGGCCAGCAGGTGGCCGGCCACCGCGAGCGAGTCTCCTTCGGTCTCTTCTATGCGAACGGTCCCGCGAAACGCAGCGAACGAGTCGTCGAAGCGGCCGTCGAGAAACAGGGCCTGGGCCCACGTGCTCTGGGCGAGTGTGCGATGCTGCACGCTCACCGTGTCGTGCAAGAATGGCTCTACGGCCGGTCGGATGGAGTCGATGTACCCGGCCCGAGCATAGTAGTCGCAGAGCACCGCCATGGTCGCATAAGAGTCGGGCTGCCGTGTGTGCGCCTCCTCGATCTCCGCACGCGCCCGGTCGAGCTGATTTACCCGGACGTAGAGCCCGGCCAGCATCAGGCGCGGAGGGGCTTCGTCCGGCCGTTCGGTACGGTAACGCTCCGCCATCACGATGGCGTTGGGTATGTCGTCGATATCCTTGTAGGCGGCCGACAGATTCAACAGTGCGAACGGATACGTCGGATCCAGTTCGAGCGCTTTGCGCATCATGGCGATCCCGTCCCGGGCGTTGCCTGTCTGCCAGGTCAGTGTACCCTGCCAGAAGTGTGCTTCCTTGTCGTCCGGGTAGCGCTCCGCCAGTTGGCCGAACAGTTCCAGCCCGCCGCGTATGTCGTTGCCGTCGGTGAGCCGCGTGAACGCGGCCACGAGAAGGCTCTCCCGTGGAGGCAGCAGGCCGGACTTGAGCGCCTCCTCGCCGAATCCCACGTACCGGTATCCACGCACGGCGCGATTGCTCGAAAACGACGCGATCCCCGCCCGCAGGTATGCCAGGGCAAAGTTCGAATCGAGGGCTATGGCACTGTCGAAGTGTGCGAGAGCCGGATCCCAGTCCAGTCGGTGGTAACAATCGATGCCTTCGATATACTGGCGCTACGCCTCCTCATTGCTGGTCGTGGCCTCCGCGATCGACAACTCCACGCCCGTGTCTGCTCTGAGGTCGGCGGGCGTGCTGACGTGCCGGCGGATCCTCGCCGACAGCGAATCGACCATGGTGAACAGGTCGCTGCCTTCGACACGCTCGGCACGGACCACTTCGCCGGTGGCCACATCGATCAGTTTGGCGTCGAGGCGTGTTCGGTCGCCGGACTTGGCGATGGTGCCCGTGATCATGTTGCGGGCGCCGGCCTCACGGGCCACCTCGGTGGCGACGCGGCGATCGATTTCCTGCCCTTTTCCGTCTTTTTGGCGCAGGATGTCGTAGAGGCGCTGGCTGGACAGCACGCGTAGGTAGCGGGCGCTGCTCAGATCGGTGATCAGGAGTTCTGTGACCATCTGACCGGTGCGGCCGCCCCCGGCGTCTCCGGTGAGGTCGTCAAAGTACATCACCGCCACGTCGTACTGGTCGCCGGCAGAGACCCCGCCTGTTTCGCCCTCGAGCAAGTAGGACATCCACAGGCCCAGCGCGAGTACCACGGCGCCGGCCAGGGCGACGC
>JAUVRN010000191.1 GCA_030597645.1 Candidatus Zixiibacteriota bacterium | reverse complement strand
CGTGGGGCTCCCCGCACCGGCCCACCCCCAAAAGCTCCGGGGGTTCTCCCAGGGGATGCGACAACACTGCGGTCCCGCCATCGCCATTCTCACGGCCTCGCCGGCCATTCTGCTGGACGAACCGACGTCGGGGCTCGATCCCAGGGCGGGCCGGGAGTTTATCGGCTTGCTGGGCGAACTCCGGGGTGAAGGCCGTGCCATCCTGATGTCGACACACGACATCTTCCGCGCCCGCGAGGTGGCCGACCAGGTCGTTATCATGGACAGCGGCCGCATCGTGATGCATGAATCGGCATCGGCCCTGGGTGACCGGGACCTGGAAGACATCTACCTGCACTACATGGGCGGCCACACAGAGCAGCCGGCGGCGGCGACGGCCTAATGCTGCGCACGATCATTCTCAAGGAGGCGCGCGACCTGCTGTCCACCGCCAAGTTCGCGACCACGTTCGGCGTGGCCGCCCTTCTGATCCTGCTCGCCTTTTATGTGGGCGCCAAGAACCACCAGCTGGCGCAGGCCCAGCACCAGGCGTCGCTGGCGGAGAACGTGCGCCAGATGGAAGGACTCACCGACTGGTTCGCACTGGAGCAGTATCGGATCTTTCTGCCGCCGCAGCCTCTGGAAGCCCTGGTCACCGGTGTGTCCAACGACATCGGTCGCACGGCCGAGGTAAAATCACGGGGTGAGATCGCCGCCGAAGACAGCCGCTACAACGAAGACCCGGTCTTTGCGGTATTCCGTTTTCTCGACCTGGGGTTCGTTTTCCAGATTGTCCTTTCGTTGTTTGCGATTCTGCTGGGATACGATGCCATCTGCGGTGAAAAGGAGCGCGGGACCCTGAGGCTGACATTTGCCAATGCCGTGCCGCGCGCCACGTACATACTCGGCAAGCTCGTCGGTTCCTTTGCTACGCTGGTGGTGACGCTCATCGTACCCATGGCCCTGGGCTGCCTGCTGTTGCCGCTCATGGGTGTGCACCTGGCCGGCGAGGAATGGGTGCGCCTGGGGCTCATCCTGCTGGTGGGTCTGCTCTACTTTGGCGCCTTCCTGGCGCTGTCGGTATTCGTGTCTGCGCTGACGCATCGAACGTCCAGTGCCTTCCTGATCCTGCTGGTGGCCTGGATCGCCTCGGCGTTCATCATTCCGCACACGGCGGTACTGCTCGCCGGGCGGGCCGTGGATGTGCCTTCCGTGGATGAGATCGCCGCACAAAAGGCGACCTTTGCGCGCCAGCTATGGAAAGAATACCGCGACGGCATGAAAAGTTTCAGCGCGCCGGAAGGGGCGGACCAGGACGACATCGAAGCGCTCATGGCACACTTCAATCAGTATATGGATTCGCTCACGACCATCCGCGACGCAAAAATGAACGAGTTTGCCGGCCGCCTCAACGAAGACCGGCACAACCGGCAGGCTGTGCAGGAACGCGTTGCGTTCGGACTGGCTAGATTGTCACCTACGGCGTCGCTCTCTCTGGCCACCACGGCACTGGCGGGGACCGGACTGGAGCTCAAGAACCGCTTTCGCGTGGAGGCCACCCGCTACCGGCAGACGTTCAACGAGTTCATGAAGGAAAAGACCGGGATGAATGTCGGCGGGCGCATGATCATGTGGAAACACAGTGACGAAGAGGAAGAAGAACCCAAGCAGATCGACGCCGAGGAGATCCCGGCGTTCGAGTACCGGACGGCATCCCTGGCGGATTCGCTGACGGCGGCCCTCCCCGACCTGGGCATCCTCGCGCTGTTCAATCTTCTTTTCTTCCTGGGAGCATTCGTAGCGTTCAGCCGCTACGATCTGCGCTGAGGCCGGAGGAGCATCAACATGTTCGGCATACTCGTCGGTAAGGAACTCAGAGCGATTCTGTTCTCGCCAAAGTTCGCCGTGACATTCGGCGTCTGCTCCGTGCTCATCCTGCTCTCGGTGTACACGGGCATCCAGGAATACAGGGCCGCGCGGGAGTCGTGGCACACCGCCGTGCGTCTGGCCGACGATCAGGCTGCACAGGCTTCGACCTGGCGTCACTTTCGCTACAAGACGCTGCGTGAGCCCGATCCCATGCGCGTCTTCGTCTCCGGACTCACCAACGACATCGGCCGCTGGTCCTCGGTGACCACCAGCGAGAGTATCAAGCTGCGCCACTCTTCCTATTCGGACGACCCGATATTTGCTATGTTCCGAATGATCGACTTCGCCTTCATCGTTCAGATCGTGCTGTCTCTGCTGGCGATTCTCTTTACCTACGATGCGGTGAGTGGCGAACGCGAGTCGGGCACACTCAGATTGATATTCGCCAACGGCGTCACGCGTGCCGGGTACCTGCTGGCCAAGTGTACCGGTGCCTGGCTCGGACTCGTGGTGCCCATCGCCATCCCCGTGCTCCTGGGCATCCTCCTGGTCATCGTGTTCGGCGTGCCGATGACGTCGTTGCACTGGCTCAAGCTGGCGACGCTGGTAGGGGTCTCTCTTCTGTTCTTCACACTGTTCATCGTGCTCGGCGTGCTCGTATCGTCGTTGACGCGGCGCTCGAGTGTCTCTTTTCTGATCGCGCTTGTGTTGTGGATCGGCTTCGTACTCATCATTCCCCGCGCGGGCATGATGGCCGCTGGTCAGATGGTGGACGTACCGCGGGTCGCTGAGATCGAGGGCAAGCGCGATGGGTTCGCCAAGAATGAGTGGAGGGCTCACTGGGACGACATGGAGGAACGCTTCGAGGCGGATCGGCGGGCGACCGAGGAGGCCGGCGAGGACGTTGACGAGGATGCCGCCATGTGGATGCAAATGGAGCGCGAAGACGCTCTGCGCAAGGAGGTGGAGCAGCGGATTGAAGCCTATGAGGTGGAACTGCTCGATGACTTGAGGCGCCGAAAGGTAATGCAGGAACGACTCGCGCTCAGTCTGTCACGTTTCTCGCCGGCTTCTTCGTATCAGTTGGCCGCCATGAACCTGGCCGGGACGGACGTGGGGCTCAAGCGACGCTACGAAGAATCGATGACGCGCTACCGGGTGGAATGGAGCGAGCACGTTGAGCGCAAGCAGGCCGAGACCGGCGCAATGGGCGGATTCGTGTCGATCCAAATCGATTCGGAGAAGGGGATTTCCATCGGCTCCGGACGAGACGACCAGACCGTGGACCTGTCCGACATGCCGCGGTACCAGGCACCCGTGCAATCATATGAGGAGGTCCTGGCGGCCGTAGTGCCGGACATCGCAATACTGTCCATCGGGATCATACTGGCATTCATGGGGGCGTTCGTGGCGTTTCTGCGCTACGACGTGAGGTGAGCGATGAAGAGATTCTACGCAGCGATCCTTGGTGTGGTGGTCGGGGCCGGTACGGTGGCGGCCGGACACACCAACATGACGGCGGGCGTTGCCGGCGCCCGGCTCGGCGAGTACATGGACCGCCTGGCTGAGTTCGGCTACCACGGATCCGTGCTGGTGGCCAAAGACGGCAAGGTCATCCTGCACGGAGCCTGGGGTCTGGCGGATGTGCAGCAGGGCATCGCCAATCACAATGCGACCGCCTTCAGCACCGGATCGGTGACCAAACAGTTTACGGCCACCGCCATCCTGCATCTGGAGTCGATGGGCAAGCTCACGACGCGTGATACGATCGGGATGTACTTCGGTGACGTGCCGGCCGACAAGCGGACCATCACGATTCATCACCTGCTGACACATTCGGCCGGCCTGCCCGAGATGCTCGGGCGGGATGATGAATCCCTTCCGCGCGACGATTTCATACGCCTGGTGATGAACGTGCCGCTGGATCTGCCGGTGGGGCGGGGCTACCAATATTCCAACGTCGGCTATGCACTGCTGGCGGCCATCATCGAGATCGTTACGGACGAGGACTACGAGGCGTACCTCAAGAAGACCTTCTGGGAGCCGCTGGGCATGCACTCGACGGGCATGCATATGCTCGCCATCGACGACTCGCTGATCGCCCACTCCCACAGTCCCGAGGTCGACTACATGCGGGCCGATGACCGGCCCCGCGACGCGTGGCATCTCAAGGGCAACGGGGGCATCCTGTCGACCACGGCGGACATGTATCGCTGGGTGACCGCTGTGCAGGGCGGCGAAGTCCTGTCGCCCAAAGCCCAGACCAAGATGTTCGTCCCCTACGTCAAGGAAGGGGACATGGAAAGTCACTACGGATACGGCTGGGTCATACAGGAGTCGCAGCTTCGCAACAGCCGGATCATCTGGCACAACGGCGGCGGTATGCCGGTGGGGTGGAGCTGCGCGGTCTACAACTACCTGCAGGACGACCTGATCCTGATCGTGTTCGCCAACAAGCCCATGGAAGGGTCGCACCCGGTGGACCAGATCGTCTCCAACCTGGTGCGCCTGTACTTCGATCCCGAACACCCTCTGCCTCCGAAGCGTGCGAGCGTAGATGAGAGTCGCGTTGCAGCCCTGGTCGGTCGCTACGATCTGCCGGGTGGTAACCGGATCGACGTCCGCCTCGAGGCGGGTACCCTCCGGCTCGCGCCGCACGGTCAGGATGCCGTCATGGCGCTGTTTCCCACGGAGATGGCATCGTACCTGCCCAAGTACAACGTGCTCACCGACTCGATGGTTCGTACTATCGCCGCCGGTGACTTCGATGGGGCCGAGTCCATGTTCGACCTGATGTCACCCGACGACGACGTCGCGGGTCAGCTGAAGTCATGGTGGCAGACCCTCGACTCGCTGGGCGCGTTCGAGGGCGTGGATATCATCGGAACGCGGATGCACGGCGGATCGGCCAAGACATATTGCCGCCTGCTCTTTGCACAGGGCGACGTGTCCATGCGTTTTGGTTGGATGCAGGGGCGCTGCCACGGTCTCATGCCGAGCGAGGCGCCGTCCCGCGAACTGGTGCCCCAATCGGAAAACCAGTTCGTAAGCTATAGCCTGCGTGAAGGTGACGTG
>JAUVRN010000202.1 GCA_030597645.1 Candidatus Zixiibacteriota bacterium | reverse complement strand
TGGTGTTCGCCGCGCTTGGTAGGTCTTGTACGCCTCGTACACAACGCTGTCCGCGGTCTCTCTGAACACGCCGACCAGGTCCCCGCGAGCATCTCGCACGATTTCACCCCCGGCGGGATCGGTCGTCTCGCGCGTGATGCCGGCCAGCTCCATGGCGCGGGCGTTGGCGATGCAGGCGTGGCCGCTGGCATGCTCGAGATAGACCGGATTGTCCGGGGCGATCTCAGATAGTTGAAGATGATAGGGCAGGCCATCCACGTTGGGTGACGGGGCATCGGTCCATTTCTCCTGGTGCCAGCCACGGCCGAGGATCCACTCGCCGGGCTCTGCCGTAGCCACGCGCGCCCGTACCATGTCGACGATCGCATCCCAGTTGGCCGCCTTCTTGAGATTCAGTCTGATGAGGAACCGCCCCTGGCTCATCAGGTGTGCGTGACCGTCGATGAAACCGGGCACGGCCAGCCGGCCGTTCAGATCAATAACCTCCGTCTGACCGTCCACGAAGGATTCGATGCGCTCGTTGCTTCCCACCGCCACGATCCGGTCACCGCGGACGCACAGCGCCTCAGCTTCCGGCGTCTCGCTGTCGACGGTTACGATCTTGCCATTGATGAGAGCCAGATCGGCGGTCTCACGTGCGGTATCGCAGCCGCTCAGGAGAAACACCGTGGCTGCAGGTACCATCAATGTGATTAGCGACAGGTATCCCAGTGTGTTTCGAATCTCCATACACTCCGCCCCTTTTCCTTCAGTACCATCGCCTGTGGAATGGTTGGATCAGCCAGATTCAACTCAAGTAAAACATGCATTCATGATGGACAACGCCTATCGGAGCAATACGAAGCGGCCTTTTCATCGATCTGCAAAGCTTGCGCTGATCCGATCCAGATGGTTTCTTCGAAAGTCCAATAGCCGCATCGGTTATCGGGGTATCCGGCAACGAAGTGCCGAACAGAAGGGTCTAATAAAGAGCGGGTATGCGAAATCACATCATGGCACTAGGCTCGGCCCTGCTGGCCGTGACCCTCCTGGGCTGCTCCAGGACCGAGGAGATCCAGGCGCCGTTCCGGCAAGTTCCTGTGGTCGTTAAGGATATCGTTGTCTCCGCCAGCGCAGCCGGGGTCATCGAGCCGGTCACGACGGTAGAGGTCAAATCCAAGGCTTCCGGAGAGATCATCGAGGTCCTCGCCGAGGAGGGTGACGAAGTCAAAGCAGGTGATCTGCTGGTTCGGGTCGACCCCCGGATCCCGCGTAATGCCGTGGTCAAGGCCGAGGCGGATTCCGTCGTCGCCAGCGCCGAACTGACCAACGCCAGGTCCCGCTTTCGGAGGGCCGAGGCGCTCTTTGCCAAGCAGTCGATTGCGGAACAGGAGTTCGAGGACGCCCGCCTGGCCCAGGCGTCGGCCTACGCCACCCTGGTGCGGTCTAAGAGTGCGCTCGAAGACGCCCTGATCGCTTTCGAGGACACGGAAGTCCGGGCACCGTCCGACGGCATCATCCTGGGACGGAGCGTCGAGCTGGGCAGTGTGATCACGTCGGCCAGCCGCGACATCAGCGGAGGATCCGTGCTGCTGCGCATGGCCAATCTCGATGCGGTCCAGGTGCGGGCACTGATCGACGAGACGGACATCGGCAAAATCAAGCCCGACATGGCGGTCACCACCATTGTGGATGCGTTTCCCAACCGCAAGTTCAGAGGACGCGTGCTGCGTATCGGCGCGGAAGCGATCGTTGAGCAAAACGTGACCATGTTTCCGGTGCTGGTCCGCATCGACAACGAGCGGCGTTTGCTTCGGCCCGGCATGAACGCCGAAGTCGAGGTCCACGTCGGGTCGATCCAAAATGCACTGGCCATTCCCAATGCTGCTCTCAAGTCGGAGCGTGAACTCGTCGATGTGGCCGGGTTCATTGGTCTCGACCGCGATTCCGTGCAGCAACAGCTCCGAGCCAACGGTGGCGATCAACAGGATTCCAGGAGGCGCCCGGATTCGGCCGCGATGGCGGCGCGTATGGCACAGCGCCATCAGGCTGGCGGAGGAGGTAACATGCAGGGACGACCCCGGGGTGGCAGACCTCCTGGCGGCGGCAACGGACAGGGCAGACACCCGGGGGGTGGCGGCAACAGTCAGGCCGACGACGCATTCCTATTCGGCGGTACGTACGCGGTATTCGCGATCCGCGATGGCGTCCTGACACCGCTGATGATTCGGACAGGTCTCACGGATTTCTCATACGTGGCCGTTCTGGACGGGCTGGTCGAGACGGACAGCGTGTTGATCCTCCCCACGGCGGGCCTGTTGGAGCAGCAGGCATCCTGGCAGAACTGGGCGAGGCGACGGGCCGGCGGGCCATTGACGTCAGGGAATCGCTAGGACACGACACTAGTGGAACTCAAGGAAGTCATTGGGATCGCGCTTTCGGCGATCCGAGCAACCAAACTCCGTTCCTTTCTGACCACGCTGGGGATGGTGATCGGCGTGGCCTCCGTGATTACGATGGTGGCTCTTGGATCCGGCGCCCAGGTCGCCGTACAGGAACAGCTGGACGCACTGGGTACCGACATTCTGACGATCTATCCCGGCCACAGCTTCTGGCACGGAGTGCGTAGCGGCCCAACGTCCAAGCTTACCATCGACGACGCCGAAGCGCTCATGGAGGGCGCACCTTCACTCAAAGCGGTCGTGCCCTCGCTGACCGGCGAACTCCGGGTTAAGTACAGCAACGAAAACGCCAATGTGGATATTATTGCCACGACGCACGACTATGCGCCGGTCACCCGCTTTACACTGGAGCACGGGCGCTTTGTGACGGAGCAGGACAACGTCAGTCATCGTCGTGTAGCCGTGCTCGGCTGGGAAGTGCCGGGTTACCTCAACACGGACGCCATGGAGTTGATGGGCAGGCAAATCTCCATCAACAGCATTCGGTTCGAAGTGATCGGTGTGCTCTCACGCAAAGGCGAGCAGCCGGGGCCCGATCCGGATGAGGCGATCTACATCCCCTTTCGAACGGGTCACCAACGTTTTTTTGGCAAGCGTTACGCCGATCGGTTGCGCTCCCTGACGGTGCAGCTGGTGCACGCCGATTCCATGGACGCCGCACTACTGGAGATCGAAAGCGTGCTGCGGACACGGCACCGCCTGCGACCGGGCAAGGACAATGACTTCCGCATCCTCGATCGGTCTCAGTTTCTGACCGCTCGCTCGGAAGCCAACGAGACCCTCGGCTTCCTGCTGGCCGGTATCGCGGCGATCAGCCTGCTGGTGGGGGGGATCGGCATCATGAACATCATGCTCGTGTCGGTGACCGAACGCACGCGGGAGATTGGCATACGCAAAGCACTGGGCGCCACGCGTCGCAGTGTGCTGCTGCAGTTTCTGGCGGAGGCGCTGACGCTGTCGATCATCGGCGGCATCATCGGCATCGGTGTCGGTATCGTATCATCCCGGGTGTTGTCACACCTTCAGGGATGGCAGACGATGGTATCGATCGAAGCCATCGCCATGGCCGTAGGATTCAGCGCCGCGGTCGGGATCTTCTTCGGCGTGTGGCCCGCGCGCAAAGCGTCACTCCTCGACCCCATCGAAGCACTCAGGCACGAATAGTCGCGGGGCCGGCGGCAACCGATGTGCGGATGCCGCCGGTGCAACCCGGAGCGCTACCTAGTATATCGTACAGACGTCGCAGGGTGGATCCGCGCTCTTGAAGACGAAGTTGACCAGGTAGATGATGTCCGCCGACGTGACGACGCTGTCGCAGTTCACATCACCGGCCTCCTCTACGGGCAGCGGAGGTACCGCACTCTTGAACACATATCCAACCAGGTAGATGATGTCTGCGGAGGTTATGGATCCACTGGTATTCACGTCCCCGGTCATCTCCACGGGGCAGAAGAAGACCGTGAATTCACTGATCGCCCAGTCGCTCGTCTCGCAGAAGTTGGTCGAGTTCACCCGCCAGTAGTAGTCGGTCAGGTCGCTCAGCCCGCCCAGCGTGATCTCGGAAGCGACCAGAACATCGTCATAAAAGGTCGACGAGAAGTCAGGCACCGTAGACACTTGCAGTCTGTAGTGCTCTGCATCGGGTACGAAATCCCACGAGAATTCCGCCCAGTCATTCACCACGGTATCACTCACCGCGGGCGCGAGCCCTGTCGGAACCGTGGCCAGTGCGCAGGATACGGTAAAGTCCGCCTCCGCCCAGGCGCCGGTGGCGCATGCGTTCGTCGCGTTGACGCGCCAGTAGTACGTCGACTCGTTGACCAGGTCTGTGACCCAATGCGTCGTGCCGCCGAACACAGCATCCACCAGCAGGTTGCTGTAGTCGGGCACATCGGAAAACTGGAACCGATATGTCGTGGCACCCGGCACCGGATCCCACACGCACGGACCGGTGGGCGTGTCTACGGTGCCACCGTCCAGCGGAGATACCAACTGAGGTGCGACCGGCGCCTGGCATCCCGTTTCGAACTGGAAGACCTCCGAGTACTCGGTGGAATCAGGCGCGGTCCGGAATGCCTTCACCCGCCAGTAGTGGACACCACCGGCAAGGGACACGACAGGCGTGTGGTTGTTGTCGGCAACGCCCGACTCGGTGTACTCCATGGATGTGAATCCCGGATCGGACGCAATCTCGAGGCGATATGAATCCTGCGTCTCGTGCCAGCAGGTGGACCACCGGAAGGGCGGTGTCGTGGAGGAGGCCGTCGAGAATCCATCCTCCGGCAGGTAGAGTCTGGGCTTCAAGAACGTGATGTCGAACCGCGCCGAGTACACGTCCTGCGTACCGTCACGTGTGTCGGTCCACACGGCC
>JAUVRN010000331.1 GCA_030597645.1 Candidatus Zixiibacteriota bacterium | reverse complement strand
AGGAGTTGCTGGCGCAGAACCGCATCAAGTGGTTCCGGGTCCCCATGAGGACCAATGCGGATGTCATCGCGCTGATGCGTGCTGCGGATCAAAAGATCGCCGCGGCCGAGCAGCGGCGCGGTGGCGATTGAGACGCGGGGTTGTAGGACTTTTCGGGCCCGCCATCCGGCGGGCCTTTTTTCTTTGGGGCGAAATGACCGGCCATGTCTATCTTGGTCGTAGAGTCGCTCGAGCGAAGGCATTCCACATGGACCGGTTGAACCGGTGGGTGGTACGGGCCGCGGCCATACTGATCCTGTTCGCTTCGACTGCAGATGCGCCGGCGGACGAGGCCCTCGGCTACTATCTCTTATCTGACGCCAACTTCGACGGCCGGCACACCTCGGCGGATATCATCTGTCTGGTCAACTTCATGTTCAGGGGCGGGCCACAGCCTCTGCCCGTGATGATGGCCGGAGACGCAAACTGCGACGGGCGCATCGACTCGGCCGACCTGATCGACCTCGTCAACTGGCACTTCAAGGGCCAGTGGCAGGAGTGCATCTATTTCGGATTCTACTTCGAGTATTACCTGGACTTCACCGGGCGTGCGGAAGCTGAGCGCCTCGCCCTGTGGCTCTCCGCCGACCTGACACCGCCCGCGCCACTGACGGACCGTGTTCAGGAAGACCTCCAGATCATCAGATCAACCTACGGTTCCGAACACACCTGGACCACCGGCGCCGCGTTCAGACTGCCCTGGGAGACTGGGCGAGTGGTGGTACAGGCCGACAGTGTCACGTATCAGGCGATTCTCTCAGGAACGTACGACGCCTGGGACAGCCTCAACCTGGAATACAGCGAACCGACGGTACGTGATCTCGGTCTGAGCGCCTTTCTCCTTCTTGAGTTTGCCGCCTTCACCAACCCGGAAGTGCTTCGCGCCGCGTATTGTACTCTGCCGGGCCTGTTGACATGTGAAGTCGACAGGCGGGGCGGGGACTCACCCAATGTCTACACGCGGGAGTACGGCGATACGCTGAAGTACCTGTTCAAGTTCGCCTGGGGCGATTGCCCTGCAGGATGCTGGGCCAGGCGCTACACGATGGTGCAGGTGTACAACAGTACCATTGACGTGATCGGATCCTGGAATCCGAGAACGGACCCAGAGCCCCCCTGGTGGCCTGCAGCGGTAGAAGTTCTTGATTACTATCCAGACGGCCCGTACATCCCGGGGCTCTGAGCCGTGACCAACGGCTAGCTGAGCAGCGCTTCCTTCGATAGCACCTTCTGGAGCTCCGGCAGAGTGAACTCACCATCCTTGCGAATGAGCTGGTCGTCGAAGTAGAGCTCACCCCCACCGTACTCGAGCGTCTGGATCAGCACCAGGTCCCAGTGAATCGCTGAGCGGTTGCCGTTGTCGGCGTCGTCGTAGGCGTTGCCTGGCGTCAGGTGAATGCTGCCGTAGATCTTTTCGTCAAAGAGCGTGTCCTTCATGGGGTGGTGGATCACCGGGTTGATCCCGATTGCGAATTCACCCACGTGGCGGGCCCCTTCGTCGGTGTCGAGAATCTTCTGAAACTTGGCCTGGTCGCCGGTCGCCTCGGCCTTGACGATTTTCCCCTTTTCGAAGACGAAGTGAATCTTCTCGAACGTCACACCCTGGTACAGCGCGGGCGTGTTGTAGCTGATCTCACCGTTGATGGAATCACGGACGGGTGCGGTATAGACCTCTCCGTCAGGGATGTTGCGCTTGCCGTCGCACTTGAGCACGCCGATGCCCTTGATGGAGAACTTTAGATCGGTGCCCGGCCCCTTGAGATGCACCCGGTTGGTCTTTTCCATCAGCGCCTTGAGCGGATCCATGGCCCGGGACATCTTGCCATAGTCCAGCGTGCATACGTCGTAGTAGAAGTCGGCAAACGTCTCCTGCGACATCTCGGCGAGCTGAGACATGGACTTGTTGGGATAGCGGAGCACCACCCACTTCTTCTTGGGCACCCGGATACCGAAATGGACCGGTTTGTAAAAATGCTTCTGGTACAGCTCCATCTGGTCGGGTGAGACGTCACGCATGGTGAAGGGATTGTCCGACCCCCGCAGCGCGATGTAGGCGTCGACGGATTCCATGATGGGCTTGTGGAACTCGCCGTACGCCTTGAGCTGGTCTTCCGTAGCCCCCAGCAGCCACCGCCGCACCAGCGTGTCGTCGTTGTAAAACCAGAACGGGACCACGCCCCGCTCGGTGGCGACGGTGACCACGTCCCGGGCCAGATCCAGGGTCTCGGTACCGATGACTTCGAGATAGAGCTTTTCGCCGGGCTTCATCTCCAGCGAGTAGTCTATGAGTACCTCTGCCAGCTTCACGTTGCGTGGGTCGCTCATCGTCCTCTCCTTCCCTGCGTCGAGGCCTGTAACTAACGCGGATGGGGCGGGCCGGGCAAGCCGGCTTGACTTGCTGGCGTCTCATGACTTAGATTGGCCGCGATTGCCGGAGTGGTGAAACTGGTAGACGCAGAGGACTCAAAATCCTCCGGTGGCGACACTGTGCCGGTTCGAGTCCGGCCTCCGGCATAAACTCTGCCGACACGATGCTGCCAAAGCAGGCACCTGAGGCACTCCCAATAAACAGCAGAGTGCCTTGCTTTCACTCGTATTCATGGAGCGAGGTCGAGCGTGTCCAGCCCGAGTGATCGCTGGACCTGTGGATACCTTCGAGTGGCCTGCGCTACTGCTTTGGGATCGGCTCCCTTCTCGAGGGCCGCGGCGTACGCGACAATTGCTGCTGGCGCATCGCCTGTGGCCAGCAGCGCGTCGGCCAAGTGCATGTGCACCCAGCCGGGAGCGCCGGTTCGCGACGCCGCGCGACTCAAGTAGCTCCGAGCGGATGTGATATCAGCTTCATCTGCGGATAGCCGCCCCAACCACGCATCTGCGGCGTAGGCGGTCGAGTCGATGGAGGCGGCCTGTGTCCACAGCTCACGCGCATGGTCGAAATCACCGCCCGCGTAATGTGCGCGCCCGAGACTGATTAGGATACGATAGCTGCCCGGGTTTAGTGCGTTCGAGACTTGCAGGTAGATCAGAGCACTATCATATCGACCTGCAAACAGGAATGCTCGCCCCAGTTGCATCCAGCCTGCCGGGTTCTAGGGGTTCAATTGGATGACCCGCCGCGACATTTCTACGGCCCGGCGAACATCGCGCCGTGCGAGTAGTTGCCGGGCCTGACGAATCATGGCTTCTTCCGGATACCAGCGCGTGCGGACGCGTTGTATGTCGCGATAGCTCGCCGAATCACCCTTCTCCAGGTAGTACTGGCCCAATAGCCACATCCCCGACCGGTTTCTTTTGATATCCAGCTTGAAGTGGCTCATGGCAAGATCGACGCCCTGCTGCGGGATGGTCTGGGTGATTGCTCTGGGTAAGATCGAAAGGAAGCCGAGTGCGGTGGCGAGGATGGCGGTCGTCCTGGGCGCT
>JAUVRN010000094.1 GCA_030597645.1 Candidatus Zixiibacteriota bacterium | reverse complement strand
GACAACCTCAACCGTATCGTCACCAATCTTCTCGAATATGCCCGCCCGCTGCGGCTCGAGCGTCGGCACTGTGACGTCTGTGCCGAACTCCAGGAGGAACTGGCCCTCTTCGAACCGGATCAGGAGCGCCGGGGCAGCGAGTTACACATAGAACGGCAGTTCGACGAGCACATTCCCAGGGGCAACGTGGATCCAGTTCAACTGCGGCTGGCATTGCACAATATTCTCATCAACGCCGCGGACGCGGCGGGACGCGGAGCCCTCCAGTGCGGCGTCACTACCGATTCCGAT
The DNA here is from genome assembly GCA_030597645.1 of Candidatus Zixiibacteriota bacterium. Lineage (GTDB taxonomy): Bacteria > Zixibacteria > MSB-5A5 > JAUVRN01 > JAUVRN01 > JAUVRN01. The sequence continues at coordinate 6,875 of JAUVRN010000094.1, read as the reverse complement.
GGCGGACAGCCCGATCGACTCTGCATCTGGGTCTCGGACAATGGGCCGGGCATCCCGCACGCACCCCGGGACAAGGTGTTTACGCCGTTTTTTACCACCAAGGACAAAGGTACGGGCCTGGGGTTGGCCATGGTCCGTAAAGTCATAGAAGCCCATTGCGGTACCGTGGTGCTGACCGCCGGTGTGGCGGGCGGTACGCGAATAGAACTTCGACTCCCACTGGGGTGATCCATGACATCCTCCGCACGCATACTCGTTATCGATGACGACGATCTCGTCCGTGAGTTCATCGAGGAGGCCCTGCGCCGTCAGGGTTACATCGTCCAGACGGCGGACTCCGCCGAAGAGGGTCTGCGACTCGTCGCAGAACATTCCTTCGATCGCGTGTTCACCGATGTGAGAATGCCCGGTGCATCCGGGCTGGACGTGCTGCGTCGGGTGCGCGAGCGGTTCCCCGAGACGATGGTCATTCTCGTTACAGCATTCGGAAATGTTGAGATGGCCGTGGAAGCCATGAAGGCCGGAGCCTTCGAGTTTCTCCTCAAACCGTGCACGCCCGAACAGATCGAGATGGTCGCCGCCCGGGCGCTTGAGCTACGCAGATTGCGGAGCGAAAACGAGCTGTTGCGGTGCGAACAGATGCAACGGCAGAGCCGCGAGGAGATCGTGGGACATTCGCGGCCCATGGGCGAGCTCTTCAAGCTAATGTCCGCGGCGGCCCCGCAGGATTCCACGGTGCTGATCACCGGCGAGTCGGGTACCGGCAAGGAGCTGATCGCACGTGCCATCTACTTCGGTTCGCGGCGTGCGGATGGACCGTGGGTGTCGTTCAATTGTGCCGCAGTTCCGGACAACCTGATCGAAAGCGAACTCTTCGGGCACGAGAAGGGTGCCTTTACGGGCGCGGTCAAAACCACCCGCGGACGTTTCGAGGCGGCCGACAGGGGCACGCTGTTACTCGACGAGATCGGGGAGATGCCGCTGCCGCTCCAGGCCAAACTCTTGCGCGTACTGCAGAATCGGGAGTTCGAGCGCGTGGGTTCGACAGACCCCATCCAGGTGGATGTGCGTATCATCGCCCCCACCAACCGCAGCCTCGAAGAGGAGGTGGCCCGCAGGAGGTTTCGGCCGGATCTGTTCTACCGCCTCAATGTCATTTCGCTGCGCGTGCCGCCGCTGCGTGAGCGGCGCAGCGACGTCCCGCTGCTGATTCAGCACTTCATCCCGCTCTTTGCCGAGCGCACGGGCAAGCCGGTGACCGGCATTGAAGATTCCGCCGTGCAGATGCTCCAGCGCTACACCTGGGAGGGCAATATCCGTGAACTCTCCAACGCCATCGAGCGCGCGGTCGTGTTGACGGAAAACAAGCGCCTCACCCGTGATGATTTCGAAATGCGCTTTCAACTGGGTGGCGCCCAGTCGGAATCGTTCGAAAGCAACGACTCGTTCAAACTCAAAGAGATGGAAAAGCGATACATCATCCGGGCACTCGAGCGCACGGGCGGCAATCGCTCGAAGGCGGCGGAGATGCTCGGGATCGCCCCGCGGACCCTGCGGAACAAGATAAACGAGTACCAGCTACGCAGCCGGGTACCCGATTCCGACGAGGCCGTCGAGCTGGCTGAGGAGATGGCCGACTAGCGCTTTCTGTCAACGGCCCATCCGGGTCGGTGGGCCACTCTGCCTCCAAGATTGAGGCCGTGGACTGAGGCCCTCATATTCTTCCTGCCCTGGATCATGACCAGGCTGATCAACTGCACCGGACTGATCAACTGCACAGCGAAGCTGTTCATTTCGACACCTTTGCCTGTGGGTTGAACAGCCCATCCTGCCTACCAGGGGGGTAAATCTTGCCTCCCCGTGGCTTGGAACCGCGCTCCCGGCCCGACAGCGTCTTCATAACCCTCCATGTGACAACACGTTAGAGCATACGTGCCGGGACCGCGGATGTGCGGCACGGTCTTTGCCAGCCTGAACCGTGTCGCTAAAGACACAAACAACCATGACCGATATAGCCGCGTTCACTGTTGGCCACGTCGAAGCACTGCTCCTGGCGCTGCACCGCACCCGCGGATTCGTCGTGGCCGCACCCAACCTCCCTCTGGCCCTGAAACGACTGCTGGTGCCGGCGACACCCCAACCGGCTGTGGTTTCCGTGAACGAGTTTCTGCCTGAGTTGGAGCTGCTCGCGGTGCACCAGATCGGAGTACTGCGTGCAGTTTAGAACATTTGTGGCGGACACCATGCCGCAGGCTCTGGATCGAATCCGCAAGGCCCTCGGTCCGGACGCCGTCCTCCTGCACACCCGAATGATCGCGCGCAACGGCCGCCGCCGGGTGGAGATTGCAGCCGCGTGCGACCCCATCCCAGAGGCAGGTATCGATCGCGGTCCGGACATCGACGGACAGGCGTGGCGGCACGTCACCGGTGAACTGGAGGGTGCGCGGCGACAGATTGATGATTTGCGGCGCGGTGATCCACTGGCTCGCTGGCTGCGCGATGCCGACTTCCTGCCGGCCGTTGCTGAGACGCTCTATGCCGAGGCCCGGGGTAAGCCACAGCCGCTCGAGCAGATCGCCCTGTCGATTGCCGCGGCTGTGAAGCCCGCATCCGCCCTGCTGCCTCTCCCGGATCAGTCGCGACGGATCGCTCTGATCGGTCCACCGGGAGCCGGCAAAACAACGGCTCTGGTGAAGCTGGCGGCACAGGCCGCCTCGTCGCCCCGGACCGACATCGTGCTGGTCAATCTCGATTCGTACAGGCCCGGCGCCGAGGAGTATCTGTCCCAGGTAGGAGACACGTTGCGCGTGCCGGTCCTGTTCGAGAGCACCCGCGAAGTTCAGAAGGGGATGCCCGAAGCCGAGGGTCTGGTGCTCATCGACACGGATGCGCGCATGTGGGCAGCGGATCCCGGCGCGGTCGCCGTACGCGCCACGCTGAAACGGCTGCAGCCCGATGCCGTGGCTTTGGTGTTGCCGGCGGTGTGGCGCTCGTCGGATCTGCAAGACGCATTCGACCGTTACCAGTCGTGCCGACCGACGCACCTGGTCTTCTCTGGTCTCGATCTCACCAGTCGCTATGGCGGCATCCTCAGCATCGCCTGCGTGTCCGAGTTGCCCGTCGCCTGTGTGGTGACGACCGGACGCTTCGACAGCGGTACCCGCATGTTCCGCCCCGAGGGGCTGCTGCAGCAGATGCAGGCACTCTCCACGATGCCGGTGTCTGGAAAGGAATCGACTCGTGCCTAATCGTCTTTCGGAATTCTGGGTATTCGTGTCCGGCAAGGGTGGGGTCGGCAAGAGCGTGCTGGCACTCAACACGGCCCGGGCTCTGTTCGAGCAGGGCAAGCGAGTCCTTCTCCTGGACGCGGATCTCGGCCTGGGCAACCTCCACGTGCTTGCCAACGTCGAGCCGAACGGCCGACTCGAACGTGTCCTGGCGCGCGCCGACGACCTCGACGAAGCCATCACGCCACTCGATTTTGGCCCCGACCTCCTCGCATCGGAAAACGGGCAGAGCCTCTGCATGCTCGCGGGCTCGGACGCCGCCGAAGAACTGGCGGAAACACTCGGCCTCCTCAACTCGCGGTACGATTACATCCTGGTCGATACGCCGCGTGGAATATCGGATCCGGGGTTGCAGTTTTGTCGCGCCTGTGATCGGATCGTGCTGGTCACCAGCGATGAGCCCACAGCCATAACCAACTCATACGCCTGGTACAAGAGCGCCATGCTGGACGGCTCACCGCCGCCGGTTTGGCTGGTCGCCAACGGCACATCCGAGGTGACCCTCCCGGACCGCTTTAGCGAACTCTGCCGCCGGTTCCTGGGGCACGCGCCCCGGTGGGCAGGGTCAATCCCGTACGACGCCTCCGTGGGCGAGTCGGTGGCCATGCAGCGTCCCCTCTGCGAATGCAGTCCTGATAGTCCAGCCTGGGAGGCGATCAAGCACTTGAGCCGAATCTTGCAAATCACTGAAAACGAGGAAGATAGCTCTGGTCCAGCATGCCCCGGTTCAGGCCCTCACAGGGCCCAGTGGGCTGGCTGAATCGAGAACTGTGCGATGCCGATAAAGCGAAGGAGATCCATGACCATGGGACCCGCTACCGCGATAGAGCACACACACCGACCGAAGGGGGGAGACGGCCGCATGATTGGTGAACACGAATGGGCTCAGCTCAGAAAAGGGAATGTCTCTGCACGCGAACGGATCATGACCCAATACCTCCCCCTGGTCAAAAATGTGGCTGGCCGGATGGCAATGGGATTCCCCCGCTCTGTGGAACTGGATGACCTGGTCTCCACGGGCACCATCGGCCTGATCGAAGCTATGGGCAATTTCGATCCCGCACGGGGCGTCAAGTTCGAGACGTTTGCCGTGCCACGGATTCGGGGCGCCATCCTCGACGAACTGCGCGCACTTGACTGGATTCCGCGTTCCACGCGCGCCAAGGCTCGTCACATTGACCGGGCTACGGTATCGCTGGAGAACCTGCTGGGGCGCAAGCCCGCCGGTACGGAACTGGCCCGCAAGCTCGAGTGGACGCTGGCTGAGCTGCAACACGCCCAGGACGATATCTCGGGTACGTCGCTGCTGTCGCTCGACGAGATGGTCTACCGCGAGGAGGACAACCGGCAGGTGCCGCGCGTGGAGACGGTACAGCTCATCGCCGAAGAGGACACTCTCACAGACATCCAGAAGACGGAGCTTCGAGCGTACCTGGTCACGGCGGTGGAAACGCTGCCGGAGCAGTAACGCATCGTGATCGGTCTCTACTACTACGAGGAGCTTACGCTCAAGGAGATCGGAGCCATCATGCTCATATCGGAATCACGCGTGTCCCAGATACACACGAAGGCCGTGCGCAAGCTACGGAACCTGGTTCGGGAGAAGTTCGGAGTCTGATTGCACATGGTCCGCACTAGTGATCGGTTTCCGAAAGATGTCCAGCAGACGAAGTACGTACAGAAACTTGTGGGGATGCCCAGTGAACAAGGCAAAACACTCCGGGTTGGCGTCATCGAAGTCTGACGCCGACACCCACACGCACCTCAATGCGCGACGCTACCTGAGGCTTCCTCTGGCGGCCCCGAGCACGGTGCGCTATCTCAACGGGGATCCGGCAACGCGTACCTTCGTGCTGTCACCGCGCATCGACGGAACGCTGCTCAACGTCGGCGCCGGCGGTGCACTGGTGGTGTGTGAGCACGCACCTCAGCCGGGCGAGCTGTTGGCGCTGGAGCTGTCGCTCTCCGATGAATTCACATTCGGCGGCGTGCTGGGTAAGGTGAAGCGTGTGGAACCCGACACCGAGGGAGGTTTCCTGGTCGGGATCGAGTTCGGTACGCTGGCCAACCTCTGCCTCGAGCGTGCCGAGTGGCAGCTGCCGCCGGGCGTCGTGCGCTTTGACAGTGCATTCCGGGAAGCACTCCACCACCTGCTGTTCACTATGGAGGTGGGCCAGCGCGAGCGTCTCCATCGCATGGAGAGCGAAGATGCAGAGGATTAGAACTCACCGCAAGGCACGCGCCGAGCAGCAAGAGGACTGAATGGATCTGGATCATCTGGCGCATGAGGTCGGCGAGCTGGCCCAGCGCACTCGCCTCAACGCGATCAACCTAGCGGTGGCCGCCGCCAAGGTGAAGCTCTCGGATGCCTCCTTCCGCCAGGCGAACGAACGTATCATTCAACTCGTGACCATGGCGACCGAGGTGGCCGGGAGGGTAGACCGTCTCACCCGTCAGATGGACGGTACTCCGCCGGAGGATGCCCCGGTAGATCTCGGCGCGGCTACACTCACCGAACTCGAATCATGCATGTGCGAAGTCGAACGGCTGTCGACCAGCATTGTGGAGGAAGTCTCGCGTATATCGGGTCGGTCCGTGAGCACCACGCCACCTCCCCCCCAACGGATCTGACCGGGCGCCGCCTTTCGGCCCGTCACCGAACCGGTAACCAAAGGGGCCCCGAAGGGCCCCGCGGCAATGCGTAGCGGGCAAGCGCCTGCTCATTTCATCAGGGTCATCTTGCGGAACGTCACCTCGCCGCCCGATTTGAGACGATACAGGTAAACCCCGGAGGAGACCGCACGACCGCGCTGGTCGCGACCGTTCCACACCACGGTGTGGTCGCCGGCACTCTGGAAGTCACTCACCAGCGTAACAATCTCTCTACCCAGCAGGTTGTACACCGTCAGGCGTGTGGCCGCGCCCTGGGACAGGGTGTACAGAATGCGGGTCGTGGGATTGAACGGGTTGGGCAGGTTCTGATGCAGGGCGAACTGACGCGGCAACGTTGGATCCTCCGTGCCGGAGGCGATATCCACCCGCACGCTGCCCCGATCAAAGCTTGGCACGATCACCTGATTTGAACCGCCCGCGATCGTGAACCCGTATTCGCCGGAGGTATCCACATACACGGTCTGCGGTGCAGCGAACGGATCCAGCGCGATGACCAATCGGGCCACGACGCCTGTGCCTGCCCCGAGTCCATCGCCACTCCAGGAGACATCCAGGGTGAAGTTCTGGTCATCCTGGATGCTGAAAGACGGTGTACCCGACTCGGACCGCGTACCCGAGAACTCCGCCGTAACGATGGCCGCATCCATCGACGTGAGGTGGAGCGGCAGGAGCATGCGTTCGATGGCGTGAGCGTTTTCGGCATGTACCTCGACCGTGACCTGATCGCCCTGTTCACCTACGGCCTCGGTGATCCAGATGGAATTGGCACCGTCGGCCACAACCGTAATCGTACCCGCCACGAACTCGGGGAAGATCTCGTTGGCGCCCGGATCATTGAGCACCAACACGTTGGAAGGTGGCAGGAACGTAGTGTCAAACGTTACCACCTGGCTGGGCGCATCCACCGCGATGGCG
>JAUVRN010000280.1 GCA_030597645.1 Candidatus Zixiibacteriota bacterium | reverse complement strand
TGATGTTGTCGCCTACCTTCAGGAGCACTTCGCCCGAGATCGTGTCCTTGAGCGGTTTCTGCCGTGGACGCGGCTTGCTGTTGGGCCCACGGCCGCCCTCCACGTCACCTCCGTCGTCCGGTGCCTTGACGATCAGTTCGTCATCGACCCTGACGGCATCGGGGATCTGGAATACCGGTGGTTCCGCCCAGTCACGTGGATCGGTGATGACTCCGGTGATGGCACTGACCGTACACACTTCCGGCGACGCCAGGTACACGTTGGCATCCCTGGTGCCTGACCGGCCCGGGAAATTTCGGTTGAAGCTGCGCAGAGACACACCACCCGACGGCGGCGCCTGGCCCATGCCGATGCACGGCCCGCAAGCCGATTCGAGGATGCGTGCGCCCGCAGAGATCATGTCGGTCAGCGCACCATGCTCCGCCGTAGCCGTGAACACCTGCCGGGAGCCGGGTGTTACGGTCATGCTCAGATCCGGGTGCACGTGTCGGCCCTTGAGGATCGCTGCGGTGACCCACAGGTCGTGCAGCGATGAATTGGTGCACGAGCCGACACAAACCTGATCGACCTTCATACCGGCCACTTCGCGCACTGGCACCACCTGGTCGGGTGAGTGTGGCTGCGCCACCAGGGGCTCGAGCGTTGCGAGGTCGATGACCACTTCTTCGTCGTAGGTCGCGTCGGCGTCGGGGCCGATGGCCTGCCAGTCCTGCTCCCGCTGCTGGAGCCGGAGATACGCCCGGGTATTCTCATCAGAAGGGAAGACCGATGTCGTGGCTCCGAGCTCCGCACCCATGTTGGTGATCGTGGCGCGTTCGGGCACCGAGAGCGAGGCGACGCCCTCGCCGGCGTACTCGAGGACCTTGCCCACACCGCCCTTGACGGACAGCCGGCGAAGCACCTCCAGGATGATGTCCTTGGCCGTAACCCACGGTCCCAGCCGGTTCTGAAGCTCGACCTTGAGGACCTTCGGCATGGTGAGGTGGAACGGCTGACCCGCCATGGCCACGGCCACGTCGAGGCCACCGGCACCCATGGCCAGTGCACCCAGACCTCCCGAGGTGGGTGTGTGAGAGTCGGAGCCGAGCAGTGTCTTGCCGGGTGCCCCGTAGCGTTCGAGGTGCACCTGGTGGCAGATACCGTTGCCCGGGCGCGAAAAGTCTATGCCGTAGCGCGCGGCCACCGACTGCAGATAGCGGTGGTCGTCCGCGTTTTCAAAGCCCGTCTGTAACATGTTGTGATCGACGTACGACACCGACCGCTCGGTGCGCACGCGCTCCACGCCCAGCGCTTCGAACTGCAGGTAGGCCATGGTACCCGTGGCATCCTGCGTCAGGGTCTGGTCGATGCGAATGGCGATCGGTTCGCCCGCAGAGAGTGTGCCCTCCATCAGATGGGCGTCAATAATCCTATGAACGAGGTTCATACCCATGGGAACTCAACTCCGTGTGAAGTACCGCGTGGTCAACAACCAACTCTAAGATGCAGGTTCACACGGCGGATGTCGAGTCTCGTTTGAATCGCAGGGTCTTGGCCGCCTCGCTCAGCGAGAGGTTGACCATGGTGCCTACGTACTGGGTCCGGAAGGCCTTCCAGAATTCGTGCAGCGCACACGGATGGTCGTCGCTGCACTCGTCCAGGCCGAGCACGCAGTGCTCATCCAGTTCGACGGTGCCGTCGATGGCCGAGACCACTTCCATGATGGTAATATTGTCCGGATCCCGGGCCAGGGCGTAGCCACCGCCCGGACCCTTGGACGACGCCACGAGCCCGCGCTTGTTGAGGTCATGCAGGATCTTGGAGAGAAACGGCCGCGGTATCGCTTCCTCGGCGGCGATCTCGCGAACCAGGATCGGCCACCGGTCCTGATGCAGGGCCAGGTATATGAGCGCACGCAGCGCGTGCTGACACGTCGATGAGAATAGCATGGTCAGGTCCCCGTCATTAAGAACTAGTCAACGTCTGCTGAGGTTTCGTACAGCTAGGGCATCCGCGGGACCCGCCGGGGCAGGGCACGCAATTCGTTACCGTCACTGGTCGTAACGATCCTTGTACGCCTCACGCAGTGCTTCGGCCTCTTCCGCCGACAGCCCCTTCATCCAGGCGTGTTCCTCCTGGGTCAGCAGGGCCTCGATGCGCTGGCGGTACTTCTCTTCCATCTCGTGGCTGTGCCCGGCCGCGGCCTCGATGACCGCCGGCAGGAACTCCATGTAATAGTGCTTGGAGACCTCGTACATGCCGTGCCAGTGCGTGTAGTCGGGCCCCATCATGCTGGCGCCGTGGCGGGCGCGTCGTCCCTCGTGATGCCACAGCTCCCAGAAGATCCACTGGACTTCGAGTTCGAACGGAGCATCGGGCTTGAGGACACCGTCCGCTTTGAGGTCGTCCATCATTTGTTTGGCCGGTCGGGCGAACTTCTCGTTGTACAAGTCCACCAGACCGTCGAACTGTGCGTAGAAGTTGTTGATGTGCGTGTCGCTGTGGCAGTTGCGGCATGCGCCCTTCATGTTTTCGCGCCGTTGCTCCCACGTCGTGATTCGGGCGACCGTGCGCGTGATTTTCCTGCTCACGAGCTCGTAGTCCACGACGACCTTATCCGTCGTTTCCACCTCGTCGCCGACGGCGGGCAACGCTCGCGATTCGGGATAGTCTTCCTTGTATCCGTCCTCGTACTCCACCCGGTTGAGCTTGGTGCTGATGATGGGACGCAGCGTCCAGCTGATGCGATCACCCACGTCGTGCGTGTTGGCCTCGTACACACCCTCGGGCGTCATGTAGCTCGACGTGTGGCAGGTTGCACAGGTGGGTGCCGCCGAGTAGTCGCGGCCAAGCACCCAGTCACCATCTTTGTCCAGCGCCATCCGATCGCGGTTGGCATGAAACGCGATGCCGTGCTTGGACTCGTTGTATATCTCGATCTGCGGGTGATCGGGTCCCATGTGGCACTTACCACAGTTCTCGGGCGAGCGCGACAGCTTCACCTCGAACGAGTGGCGGGAATGGCAAGCGTGGCACGAGCCCCTGGATCCGTCCGGATTGAGCCGGCCCATACCCGAGTTGGGCCAGGTATCGGGATCGATCACCGGCCGGCCCTCGTCACCCTCACGGAGGATCTCGCCATTCTCGTCCCGCTCGAAGCGAATGATGCTGCCGTGGCACTGCCAGCAGCCGTTGACCGCGTCGGCGATGTTGTCCGGAAGCCCCGCCACTTTCTCGGCGAGCACGTTATCGAGGCTCGCCATGATCTCTCCGGCACGGGCGTGGTGACTGCCGGAGAATTCACTGTATTCGCGATCGTGGCACTGGGCGCAGTCTTTGGGTGTGACGAGCACAGAGACGGGGGATCCCCGGTGCATAAACGCATCCACGTCGCCCTCTTCGGCCCCGTGGCAGTCGATGCAGCCCACATCCTGCTGGGCGTGCAGTGAGCGTTCCCACTCCATCACGAGTGCCGGCGCGCTCTTGCGGTGACACTCGACGCAGTCCTCGCTGGCCCCGGCAGCTGTTGCGGTGAACAGCCCGACGCCGATCACAACTGACATCGCGAACAGTACAGATACCCGGCTCCCGGTCGTCTGAAGCTTCTTGCTCATGAGTCTCCCACCTCGAGCGGGCTCGCCATTCCCCGCCAGCGAGCCCTCGCGTGTATCAGGTTGCGATTCCCCACGGACGCTGGTCACTGCGTCCACCCCAGTTCTATTCGTTGGAATAGATGACCATATATTCAGTTATAAATGGTGGAAGGACGGCAAACGCAACACTCAATTGAATCGCCTGATTCGCTGGCGGACAACTTGTTGTAATTCAAGGCGTTACGTGGGGAGAGACAGGGTACGTCACCGGGGCGGCAGTTTGGCGCTACAATCCCGCCACACGCCACCTATGCTACGTTCACGCATCCGGCGATAGTAATCGCGGG
>JAUVRN010000269.1 GCA_030597645.1 Candidatus Zixiibacteriota bacterium | reverse complement strand
GCCCCCGTAGCTCAGATGGATAGAGCGGAGGTTTCCTAAACCTTAGGCCGCGTGTTCGAATCACGCCGGGGGTACTTTTGGCCGGAACGCAACGCAACCTGGCTCACGCCGAGCCGTATGAATGAAGACATGATCTCCGTCGCCGGTCTCCGAAAGCAGTTCGGCAAGCTGCTCGCCGTCGATGATATTTCGTTCGACATCGCCGCCGGTGAGATATTCGGCCTCCTCGGTCCCAACGGGGCGGGCAAGACCACGACTATTCACACGCTGGTGGGTGGGCTCAAACCCGATCGCGGCAGCGTGACCATAGGCGCCGGCGGGAATCCGCTGCATCCCGAAGTTCGCAAGCAGATCGGCGACGCACCTCAGGCCCTGGCGCTGTACGAGGAATTGACGGGCGAGGAAAACGCGCTGTTCTTCGCCAGACTGTACGGCATGGCGGGACGCAGATTGCGTGATCGCGCGGCCGCCGTGCTCGACCTCGTGGGACTGACGGACCGCCGCAAGGATTACGTTTCCAAGTACTCCGGTGGCATGATGCGTCGACTCAACCTCGCCTGTGCACTGGTGCCCGATCCTCCCATCCTGCTCCTGGACGAGCCCACGGTGGGCGTCGATCCACAGTCGCGAAACTTGATCTTCGACAAGATCGAGGCGCTCCGCGGTGAGGGTCGAGCCATCGTCTACACCACACACTACATGGAGGAGGCGGAACGCCTCTGTGACCGCATCGCCATCCTCGATCACGGCAAGATCCTTGCCATGGGTACGCTGGACTCCCTGCTGGAGGAGCACGGTGGCCGCTCGGTGGTGACTGCCGGCCTGGAGGGGGCGGTGCCGGCCGGGCTGGAACTGCCCGGGACCATCGAAGACGACCAACTGCGCTTCGAGGCGGACAAGCCGCTGGAGGATGTGGCGAAACTCGTCGCTTCCGGTCTGCGCTTCCGCACCCTGCGTGTCGACCGTCCCGACCTGGAAGGGGTCTTTCTCAATCTTACCGGAAGGAGTCTGCGCGACTGATGCGTGCCGTTATCGCTCTGGCCGTCAAGGACCTCAAACTGCTCGCAAGAGACAAGTTCGGTCTGTTCTGGGTGGCCGTGTTTCCGCTGCTCATGGCGCTATTTTTTGGCTCGATCTTTTCGTCCGGTGGAGGGAGTGCTCGAGGCCTCCGCGTCGGCTTCGTAGGCACGGGAGACTCCGCATCCATCGCGGCATTCCGTGACGCCCTGGCCGCCTCCGATGTGATGACAGTCGAGGAGATGCCGCTCGATTCGGCACGCGACCTGGTGGCCAGGGGCAAGCGTGTGGCATACGTCCACTACATCGATACGTCGGAGTCCAACTTCGGTCCGTTCGGGCCGGGTCAGCCCTCGATCGAAGTGGGTATCGATCCTGCGCGACAGGCGGAACGGGGCTATTTGCAGGGGCTCGTGACCCAGGCGCACTTCCGCGTGTTGCGTGACGGCATGATGGATCCGAAGACGCTTCGGCCGAAGCTCGAAGAACAGATGGCCACGATCGACACGCTCTCCGATATGGACGAGGATCAGCGACGCATACTCTCCAACCTGTTCGGCAGCCTCGATCAATTCATGGCCAACGTCGATTCGGTGAGCGATTCGGACACGACCAGCCTCCTGGCCAACTCCCCCTTCGGTGATCCGCAGATCACGTTCGAAGAGGTGACCGTATCGCGCATGTCCCCCAAGACCGCCTGGGAGATCACGTTCCCGCAATCGCTCCAGTGGGCCCTCATCGGTGTCGCGGCGGCATTTGGCGTGTCCATCGTGGTGGAGCGCCGGCGGGGTACCTTTCTGCGCCTGCGTCTGGCGCCTATCAGCCGGCTCCAGATCCTGCTCGGCAAGGGGATGGCCTGCTTCCTGGCCTGCCTTGTGTCGAGCGCGCTGCTCCTGTCGATCGGAATCCTGATCTTCGGCATACGTGTCCAATCGCCTGCCGGACTGGTTGTCGCCGTGCTCTCGGCCGCGTTCTGCTTTGTGGGGATCATGATGTTGATCTCCGTGCTCGGCAAGACCGAGCAGGCTGTCGCGGGTGCAGGCTGGGCCATCCTGCTGGTCATGTCCATGACCGGCGGCGGGCTGGTCCCGCTCATGGCCATGCCCAACTGGATGTTCAAGCTCGGCCACATCAGTGCCGTCAAGTGGAGCATTCTCGCCATGGAGGGCGCCATCTGGCGTGGATTCGGACCGGCGGAGATGGCCCAGCCCATCATCATACTGCTCTCCGTGGGTGTGGTGGGCTTTGGCGTGGGTACCTACGTGCTCTCGCGCACGGACTGATCCGGGTGTCCGGACACCTGCACCCAGTTTATTGTACGAAACTCTTCTGGCCCTGCTCTGTTATGGTACATACACCGGCAACCCGTTCGGTGACAGCATGGACAAAGCTACTTCAACCTCATGGGAGCGGGATTATGCGAAAATGGGCCCTATTGCTGCTGTGGAGTTTCCTCGCCAGCTCGGCCTCGGCCGCCACAGACACGATTCTCGTAGGTAATTTCTTCTTTTCTCCGGCCGTCGATACGATCGAGCGCGGTGACACTGTGGTGTGGGTCTTCTCCGGGCTCAGTCACACGACCTCCCATGACGTGGCGGTGCAGGATCGCATCTGGGATTCGGGCCACATCGGAAACGGAGGCTCGTTCAGCTTCGTCTTTGACACCATCGGAACGTTTCCCTACCGGTGCGACGTTCACCCCTTCACCATGCTGGCTACCCTTGTGGTACTCGAGGCGGGCACCACGAACTTCAGTCACGCGGTGGAAGTGGGCAGCTTCTTCTTCGATCCGGATACGCTTCGTATCGCTCAGGGCGATACGGTCGTCTGGACCATCAACGATCCGGTCATGCCCCACACGGCGACCCATGATGTGCCACCGCCGCTGCGGTTGTTCGACTCGGGTCTTCTGACGGACGGACAGTCGTTCAGCTACGTCTTCGACACCTCGGGCGTGTTCCCGGTGTTCTGCACCGTGCACCCTCTCCAGATGTCACAGACCGTCCTTGTGACCGGCGGACCGTCATGCGCAGATGCTGATTCCGATGGTGTATGTGACCCGGACGACAACTGCGTCAATGATTTCAACAACCGGCAGGAAAACGAAGACGGAGACGAATTCGGCGACGTGTGCGATCCGTGCCTGGGCGGCCCCACCAATACTTGCCAAGCGTGTGCGCCGGGTGACGTGAACGCCAGCGGCAGCATTACATCCGGGGACATCATCTACATGGTGAATCTCATTTTCAAGGGCGGGCCGCAGCCCCTTCCGATACCGGAGGCCGGTGACGTCAATTGCTCGGGCACTCTTACCTCTGCCGACATCTTCTCTCTGGTCAATCACGTCTTCAAGGGTGGACCGGCGCCGTGCGCATCATGCTGAGCAGGCGTATCAGTTGGAAGGGACCGTTCTTCGCTTGCGCTGCAGCTCTGTTGCTGACGGCCTGTTCCGGAACGCAAACGAAGGAACGGGTGCTCTACTGGGCCGATGGAACGCTCCGGGAGCAGTGGACCGAAGTGCAGTGGCCGGATGGGCGGATGCACCGGGATGGACTGTGCTGGTCCTGGTACGAGTCGGGGCAGCTACGGGACGAGGGCCACTATGCGTCTGATCGCAGAGAAGGCATCTGGACCGAGTGGTATGATCATCCGACGCCTGCACGGCTGCGCGAAGGGGGGTATGTCAACGGCGATCGTCATGGCCGCTGGGTGTACTGGCACAACCCGGCGCATGCCGCGGCGCATCACGGGCACACCGGGGCCGGCCAGCAGATGGCCGTATTGAAAGTGGAGGAACTCGAACACGGTGTACCGCATGGTGTGTGGATCAGCTGGTATCCCGACGGACGGGTGTCCGACTCGATGGGTTATGTGAACGGTGTGCTTGACGGCCGATCCGTCAGCTACCATCCCAACGGCAGGAAGGCCTCAGAGGCTGAGTATGCTGGGGGTCAGCGGCGATCCGGTCCGCTTGTCTGGGACAGTACGGGCGTTTTGCGGATCGGCGCTCCAGCGGATGCATCAAGCTGATCCGGACTGTGCAT
>JAUVRN010000145.1 GCA_030597645.1 Candidatus Zixiibacteriota bacterium | reverse complement strand
AAGGCCCAAGTCTATGTTTTCCCACCGTTTACAGGCTATGCCAAGGCCATCATCGACGACGGCGGCCTGATAGCCCACACGCGCAAGGTGCTGGGGATCAAAGATTGACCTCAGCGTCCGGTTCTCTATTTTGTATAAGAATGTGAACACCGGCAGGCGGCGACGTCGGCCCTGGCAATAACAACAAGGGGGTTTCCCAGCTATGCGAAGAACATCGATCATACTCATCATGGCCATGGCATTCGGTGCGATGCTTGTGGTCCAGGCCCAGGCTCAGGAAGAGGAGGCCAAGGCGGGGCACATGTACGTCGGCGCCACCAAGTGCAAGATGTGCCACAATTCGGCCAAGAAGGGCGAGATGTACGACAAGTGGCTGGAGACCAGCCACGCCAAGGCGTACGAGGTGCTGGCATCGGAAGAGGCCAAGAAGATCGCGGCCGCCAAGGACATCGAAGATCCCCAGAAGGCCGATGACTGCCTCAAGTGTCACGTGACCGGCCACGGGGTTGCAGCCGAGCTTCTGGACAAGAAGTACGACGCGACCGAGGGTGTCACCTGCGAGGGCTGTCACGGCGCAGGTGGTGACTACTGGAAGAACAAGGTCATGAAGGCGATCGCTGCCGGTGAACAGGACGTAGCCGAAGTGGGCATGCTCAAGCCGGACGAGAAGACCTGTGTCGGGTGCCACAACGAGGAAAGCCCGACCTTCAAGGAATTCAAGTTCGACGAGATGTTCGCCAAGATCGAGCACAAGACACCGGTGGTTGAAGAGTAGATCGGTATTCGCTACGACCATCATAAAAGAAAAGCCCATCCCTTGCGGGGTGGGCTTTTCTTGTGGTGCCTGTACATCTCACGGTGACGTCTTCGTGCCGTCCTTCCGCTGCAGATCCTTATGGGCTTCCCAGATTCGTGATCAGGTTCACCTGCACGATATTGGCCGTGTAGAATTGCGTGTACAGGACCGAAGTATTGGCATCGTTGAAGTCATCGAAACTGTAGGATGTGTATATGATTTCGACGCCGTAACGGCTCTTGAACGTGTACCGCCCACCCGCGCGCACTGAGTAGCGCCTGTTGTCGAGATTCTTCTGACTCCGCAGGTAACTGCCGCCGAACAGGACTTCGATGCCCTTCCAGTTGGCCGTTTCAATCTGACCATCGAACAGGTGGTCGGTGAAGAGAAAGGCGCTCTCGGCGTTGGTGTAGTCACCCTGGATGTACGTATACGAGGCGACCAGGCGTCCGTAGCGCTTGTTCTTGAGCGTCAGGTCGGCGCCCAGGCGATTGAAATCGATCTGGCTGCCGATGTCCTCCTGTTTGCGATTCCGGTTCTCGTACTTGACGCGCAGTTTGCCGAAGGCCGCATAGTACGCCGCCGAGACGCGCACGCGGGTGTTGTCATAGTTGCCGGTCAGTAAATTGCTCTTTTGGCCATCCATGCTCGTGGTGCCGAAATCCGCCCGGAGGTTCCAGGCGGGTGTCGGACGCAGCCAGCCGGCACCGAAGAAGCCGTTGCCCGTAATCCGGTTCCACACGTCGTCCCTGTACCGATAGCGGTACCCCGCCGAGATGCCGCCTCTACGCGCCCAGGTTTTCTCGGCAGAGAATGAGTTGACGACGTTGTCCACGACTGCCTGATCAGTCGTCGCCTGGCTCTGATCCCAGATGAGGCTGTACCGTGCGGCCCAGCCTCTCGGGAAATTGTAGCGCAGGCCACCCCACCCGACGTTGGTCTTGAGCGATGCGCCCTCGTCGCGCTTCCGCTCGTAGTGTTCGAACCCGGCATTAACCCACAGGCGCTCGAGTTTCGGAATCGGGGTGCGGCCCGATAACCGGTATCGCGTGGTGGTAAAGTCGGTCGTCGCACTGTCATTCTGATCATCGTAGCTGGCGCCACGAAAATCCAGCTCCAGTGAGCTCTGCTTCTTGGAAAGCCGCACACCCGCACGATAGTGGCTGTATTTGAAATCTACCGGGTCGATCGAGGGCACGTCCAGGTCATAGAGTTCGACCATGGACCCGCGCTTGTACGTGAGGTCGTAGTTGCCGTACAGGCGGATGTTGCGATGCGGCTGGAACCAGACGTTGCCGCCGTTGACCGACCGCTGTGTGTTTTGACTGCCGTCTGCGCTGTAGATCCGACGGTACTGACGCGTGTGAAGTGCCAGGTAATACTGCCCCGGCCTGGAGATGCCGGCGCGTGCGTTGCGGTTGTTGAGCGTGATGTTCTTGAGGTCGCCGAATACGTACATGCCGTTGGAGGCGTTCCATCGGAACTGCCGTAGCGAGAGCGCCATACCCTCGTACAGGTTGAACGTCGGCTGGTTGACGGACTGGTTCCCGGTTTCGTCGATCCAGACGTAGCCGAGCGCGAGCTTGCCGGTATAGCTGGATGCCACCGTCGCGGACGCCGAACCCAGAACGCCCAGACTCACTGTCAAGAATAGACTCCGTCTCATGCGTTCCTCCTAGTCAGTTCACGCCGTGACACCAGCACGAGGGCAGCGAGCCGCCGATCTTGGCTCCCAGGTCAGGATCCAGCAGGTGCTCGTTGTAGTCGGACCCGTGCACGGCGACGTGGCACTCGGCGCACATATACTGCTCGCCGATGCCGCCGTGCATCGTACGGTGTGCGGGCGGTGTGCCGTGGCACTGCGTGCAGAGGCCGTCTCCGGGCTGCGTGAGCAACCGGTCGTTGGCGCTGCCGTGGGGCATGTGGCAAGACGTGCACCCGTCACTCTGGGGCAGGTACGAACTGGCGGCCTCGTGTGGCCACGGAAACGGGCCGGCCTGCATCGGGTGGCACGAGTAGCAGTTTTCCTGCGGGCCGCTGCCGAACTGCGGCTGCAGCTTACCCGTGAAGTCGTGACAGGAGATGCACGTTACCTGTCCGTCGGCCACCGGGTGCACCGATGTGCGGTACCACTCCGAGGCCAGGGCCGCGTGGCACTCGCCACAGAATGCGAATTGCTCATCGACCACCAGGCCGGGCTGCCCGCCGTGAATCGTGTGGCAGGACGCACAGTTCAGCCCAAAATTGAGATGAGGATCGAATCCGATGTTGTCCAGCTCCCGGTGTGCGGTGTGACAGTTTTCACAGACCATGTACACGGCCTGATCCGGCTGCCGCGCGGGATTGCCGATGGTTTCGATCGATGGATCGTCTATGTGCTCACTCGCACCTTCGTGACAGCTCGCGCAGGCCACACCCGTTGCCGAGCTCTCCAGATCGCTCGCAAGACGGTGAGGCGTGTTCACCAGCGTGGCTGCATGGTCTTCATGACAGCCGAGACACGTCTCATCATCCACTTCGGGTTCGGATACCTGTGCCAGGGACGCGGAAGCCAATACGAAGGCGGCAAGCAAAAGACAGATCGACAGCGTCTGCGCCGTCTGATGCCATAAGCTCCTGTGCCGTGCCATCTTAATCCCCTTTTCTCCTGCGCTATGAATCGGAGTGGTTGACTTGCAGGTCAAGCACCTAATCTCACCTGGTTGCATCCCTCTACGAAACCGAATCCGACACTGTGCTGGAATGCCGCCCTCCTGCCCTGCAACAACCTGTGGCTATTCAGCGGCAGGGGTACCCACGGGCAGGGCCGCCGGGGGCCCTCAGGGCTGCACACCCGAGTGGCATTCGTAGCAGCCCATCTCCGTCCAGGCTTCGCCGATATCTTCCGGATGGACAAAATCAAGTCCCTCGGGGGTAGTGGATACTTCCGCTCGATCGCCGCTGCCCTGCGACATGATCGCGTGACACGCTTTGCAGTCGTGCGTGAGGGACAGGCCTTCTTTGCTGGTATGATTTCCATCGTGACAGCGCATACAGCCGGGGACCTGGAAATGCCCGATGTGATCCGGGTACTCGGCCCAACTGACCTTCATGTCCGGGAAGATGCTGCGATGAAACGCATCCTGCGTGGCCACGACGGCATCCGACACGGCCACGCGGAGTCGCTGGCTGTCATAGAGCTCCGGGTATTCCTGGCGGTAGTAATCCGTTATGAAGTTGGCGATCCGGGTATTCACATCGGTCTCCGTCTCATGATCGAGTATCATCGCCTCGACCGCCATCTGCTTGATCTCGGGTAACTCACGGCTGATTTGCCCGGTCAGGATGGCGAGATCGATCTGATCATCCGGCGAACGGTACTTGTGGCTGGGCCGATTGTGGCAATCCATGCAGTCCATCCCGCGCGGTGTCGCGGCGGCGACTTCCTCGGGCGTGAGCGGATCCTCTTCGTCTTCGTACACCGTGACCCGCCCGGTCGTGTGATCCGTGATACGAATCCAGGGAATGTCGAGGCGCTGTTCATCGCGGTGAATGTACTCCACATCGACGCCGATGTTCATGTGCCAGTGAATGCCCGCGGTCTGACCGGTCTTGGGATCACCCCCGCCCACCTTGATCAGCATGTTGATGGGCCAGTGCGTCGACGAGTCGTTGTACATGTAGTGATTGAACTGTCGCTGCTGCGCGCCGAAGAAGCGCTCCGGCCAGTGACACTGTTCACACGTCTCCTGGGCCGGGCGAAGATTCCGGATCGGTGTCGGTATCGGCTTCGGGTACTTGTTGGCCAGAACGGCATACACCTGGTAGGCACCCGAGATCTTTGATTTGGCATACCAGCCGGCGCCCGAGCCGATATGACAATCCACGCACTTCACGCGGGCGTGGGACGAGTGCTCGTACGCGATGTATTCCGGGTGCATCACGTTGTGACAGGTCTTGCCACAGAACGCGTTGGACTCGGTGAAGTGATAGGTGCCGTATGCGCCCACGCCGGTGAGAAGCAAGAGGGCGACGGTCAATATCGCAAACCAGGCCATGGCGCGGCGATGCCTGGGCCTGTTCAGGTCCAGGTGCGGCCAGACATAATCCTCCTCAGCCTCCCCCCGCTTGAGCCGGCGATGGTAGCGCCACATCCCGATGGGGATCATCGCCAGGCCGCTAAAGAGAAAAAGCGGCGTCACCATGTAGAGGACGATGCCCGTGTACGGGTTCGTCTCTGCGGTTACGATGATGACGGTGAAGAGCACCACGAACGTAAGCGTGGCCACCAGCGCCAGGATCGCGCCGACGGCGGAAACCAGATTATAGGTTGACTTTGGAAATCTCATTGTATGGTAGCCCCCGATGACCCGCCCATGCTGCCCCTTCCCACGTTGTCGACCCGATAACGTTAGGCGCCCCCCCGGGACCTCGCAAGCTCAAACTGCGAGCCCGGCTGTGGATGGACCCCTTGACTCCCCCCGGCTGGAACACTATCAAGAGCGCCACGATATCTACGGGGGCAGCAGATTGGCTGAACAGGTAACACGCAGACGGTTTCTCGATTACTTGCTGGGCGGTGGGGTGATCGCCTGGCTCGGGACCGTGGTCTATCCGCTCTATGCCTATCTGCAGCCTCCGCCTTCGCGGGAGCCCCAGGCGACCTCCGTCAAGGTTGGACCACTGACCGACACGCCGCCCGACTCGGCCAGGATCTTCAAGTTTGGTCGCAAGCCCGGCATCCTGGTCCACACGGCGGAGGGCAAGCTGCGGGCGTTTGAAGCCACCTGCACACATCTCGACTGCACGGTGCAGTAGAAAGCGGATCGGAAACCGACGAGATCCGCCCGCCACACCGGCCGTTACAACCTGGAAGGCCCCACTACGCCCGGCCCGCCGCCGCGGCCGCTAACCGAATATGAAGTCCACGTCAAGGACGGCGAAGTCTATGTCAGCCGCGACGTCTGAGTCCCGCCTCCTGAGCGGCGCGTTCGGCTGGATCGGCGAGCGCTACCACGTCCGCGATTTGATGATGTT
>JAUVRN010000104.1 GCA_030597645.1 Candidatus Zixiibacteriota bacterium | reverse complement strand
GTGGGCGGCACCACCACCTCGAAGTCACGCGTCTTCTTGCGCGGGCGATCCTTGAAGCTCTTCGCGTCCGGGTCGCCCGGACGGTCCGCATAACAGACGTAACGCTGCGACTCCTGCGACGGTGATACCAGCCGGTGACGCACCATTTCGTGCGTGAACACGCGCGAACCACCTTTGACTCGGAAGGTGGCGATCGCATGCTCGAGTACGGAGAAATGGCCGTGCCGGAGGATCTTCTTGATGAGCTCCTCGGTCGACCTGGGCGGGTCGTACCGGTGAAAACTCAGGTAGCAGGTTCGGCACGCCCGCTCGATGGTATCTTCCCCGTTGGGGGTGATGTGCACCAGTTCGACGGTGGGCAAAGCGGTCCCTACCGAAGCCACGGTTTCTGTGGATTCCTCGATCACTAATACGGTTCCTTTGTAGATGCGCTCCCGCCGACGGCGGGAAAAAGGGCCCGATATTCTCGGGCCCCAGGGAGCATTTCCTTGACTTCGCGCTGGTACCCCTCGCAGCATCCCCTCCCATGATCAGGATGCAACCCGAAATTAAGAAACATGACAAAACTGTCAAGAGGCTTCTCCGAAAAATCACAATATGTTGAGTGTCATGGAGTTGTGACTACCAGATATTGTTGTGAACAATGTGGATAACGCTGCAGGCACCTTTTACAGTATCAAATGTAACCTATTATATTGCAAATAGTTACCCGGATGACGTGGAATCGAGAAACTGTGGAAACACCTCACGCCGCGATAAAGGCGTAACCTCTTATGTATCAGTAGATTACAAGATGATCCACGGAAACACAGCGACTCCGTTCACGCCTGCAAAAACAGCCCATTGCCCTGTGAATGGTGGCGGCGGTGGGGTGAAGACGGGTGTGACTCTGAGCACTAATGGGCGAGCCACGGAACCGGATCCACCTGCACCCGGTTTTCTCGCAACTCGAAGTACAGTTGCGGACCGCTCAGGCTGCCGGTTTCGCCGACGGTTCCCACCGCGTCACCCTGAAGAACGATCTGTCCCTGAAAGCAGCGAACCTCATGGAGGTGGGCGTACAGTGTGAAGTACCCGCCGCCGTGATCGACGATCACGATCTGGCCGTATCCCCGCAGGCGCCCCGTGTACGACACGGCGCCGTCGGCAACCGCCTGGACTACTGTGCCCAGCTCGGCTTCGATGGACAGGCCGAGATGCGGGACCTTGGCACGCTTGGGACCCAGCTCGCGATAGCCATAGGCTTCGACGATCTTGCCGCGAACGGGCCAGGGCAGACGGCCTTTCGCCCGGCGCACGTGGCGGCCATCGCCGCCGTAAGAAGCAGCGCCCGAGGTCACCAGTTCCTCGATCAGCGATTCGAGCCTCTGTGCCGCTTCGCCCAGTTCCCGCATGGCCTGCGCCAGATAAGTTCGTTCGGATCGAATCTGCCTCAGTTGACTGTTGCGCTTTTGCCGACTGGTCGCCAGAAGCGAGCTCTCTCGCTGCTTGTCCTGCCTGAGTCTGCCCAGTTCGCTCTGCCGATCCACCAGCAGCGACCGGCTGTACTCGACATCTGCGCGCAGCGAGTCGTACTGCGCTATGATCCAGCGATCAGCCTTGCCCAGGGCATGCAACAGCGGCTGTGCCAGTACGGCTTCGCCCGGCTCCGCCAGGAGGAAAAGCCAGTCCGGCGGCCTACGGATCATGCTCTTCGAAATCGCCACCAGCCGCCGCTGGTACCGGATCTGCATATCGGCGAGGAGCTCCTGCCGGACGCCGAGCAGGCTGTCGGCCAGGGCGATTTCCCGTTTCACCCGGGCTTCGCGCGTTCTGAGTCGGTCCACCACCCGCGCATTGAGGTCGATGGTCTCTTCGAGTTCCTGCAGCTTACCGAGCAGATCACCCTCGGACTCGCCGAGCGATTCCAGGCGTTCGCGCTTGGTATCCAGTTCGGCTTTGAGCGAGTCGAGGCGCTGCTCCGCCTGGCGCCGAGTCTGCCCATGCAGCGGGACCGCCCCAACCAGCCATAGTGCGACCAAACCGAGCGTGGTGATGGCAGAGCGCATCAGAGAGGCACGATGCGGCGGCGCGCGGCAAGGATGGCGCCGAACAGGGCCACGGCTATGGCGACCGCTACGAAGACGACCGCCTCCGTAGCCGTGAAGAACTCCAGGGTCGGTATGTATGCGTGCAGCCACCGATAGGTCCCGAACAGGAGCCCCAGCGATACCAGCGCACCCGCGGTACCTGTCAGTATGCCCTCGACGTAGTACGGGACCCGCGCGTACAGCGGTGATGCGCCCAGCAGCAACCACACGCCCACTGCTTCGCGGCGCGTACGGATGATCAGTCGTATGATATTGGCCGTGATCGCAAGCACGAGAAACGACAGTAGTATGGTAACCAGCCCGAGAAAGAACTGTACTTGCGCAAAGAACCGATCGGCACGGTGTGCCCAGGCCCGTCCGTAGGCCACTTCATCGATTCCCGGGAACCGGCCGATGGCCGCAGCCAGCGAGTCAAGGCCCCGCTCGGTGGCCACGGAAGGCCATACCTGGATGTCGATAGCTCGAGGCAGCGGATTGCCGGGCAGCCCCGCGAGCAGGCCCTCACCCAGATCCTCTTCCAATTCTTCGAGCAGGTCGTCGCGCGAGCGAAAGGTCACCTTGCGGATACCGGCCACCGTTTCGAGCTGTCGCACCAGGCCGTCAAACGGTCCGTCTGCATCCTCCTGGATGTACGCGCGGATCTTGACCTGCGCGCGGATCTCCTTGCTGTACAGCTCGCCGGCTCTCGACGCCAGGTACAGCATGGCGGGCATGTAGAGCGCCAGACCGACCACGATCACCGAGAGGACGGCCGCAGCCGGCTCGGAACGCAGCCCGCGCAACGCCTCCCCGAGAAGTAAGCGCACGCTACAGCTCCCTCAGCGTACCGTGCTCGAGACGAAACGTACGCCGGGCGGATACGTGGCGGAAGTGACCGGGCACGTGCGTGACGACGATGACGGTGGACCCGGCGATTTGAAGCCGCTCGAGGCGCTCGACTATTTCAACCGCGCTCTCCGGATCCAAATGGGACGTCGGCTCATCGGCCAGGACGAGATCGGGAAAACCACTGGCAGCGCGCGCCACAGCCAGGCGCTGGCGCTCGCCACCGGAAAGTTGCACCGGCAGATCGTGGCGCCGGTGCATGAGATTGCCCTCCTGGAGCAGCTGGACCACACGGCGTTTGGCGTCGCGCCCTCGCTTGCCCTGCACGGCCAGCGCCAGTCGTAGATTTTGTTCTACCGTGCGGTCGCCCAGCAGGGCGAGGTCCTGGGCCACCACGCCGATGCGACGACGGAGCTTCGGCCTCTGCCGCGCCGGCAGGCGGCCGAGATCCTCGCCGAGCACGTAGATGTGACCGGATGTAGGTAGCAGAAGGCGCAGCAACAGGCGGAAAATCGTGGTCTTGCCGGAGCCCGTGGCGCCGGTGAGCACGGCGAACGACCCGGGTGCCAGCTGCCAGTCGAGGCCCGCTATGACGTGACGGCCGCCGGGATAGCTAAAGCTGCAATCATGCAGCGCGACGGCCGGTTCACCGACCGTCTCCACATTTCCCCCCACCGCGTAAAATCAAAGGCGCTCTGTCGTTTCCCACAAGGAGAAAGGCGCCTCCGACGGCACCGCGGCCCTCCGGCTTCGGCCAAAAGGCGACTTGACCGCTCCCGGAGCCGATCTACATTAGCCGCGTTTGTACATTCTCCGAATCGATCCTCCGATCGCCGGAGTTCAATCCAAGACACCCCGTCGGGTTGGTTTTTATAGAAGGAGTATCTCACGATGGCATACGAACTGCCCAAACTGCCCTATGCCCATAACGCGCTCGAGCCGCACATCGACGCGCGCACGATGGAGATTCATCACGGCAAGCACCACCAGGCCTATATCAACAATGTCAACGCCGCTCTCGAAAATCACCCGGACCTGGCGAGCAAGAGCGTCGAAGACCTCGTCGCCGGCCTGGCGGCCGTTCCGGAGAGCATCCGCGGCGCCGTCCGCAACAACGGCGGCGGCCATGCCAATCACTCACTCTTCTGGACCGTGATGAGCCCTGCCGGTGGTGGCGAGCCATCTGGCGAACTGGGCGAAGCGATCAAGTCCACGTTCGGTGATTTCGGCGCATTCAAGGATCAATTTTCCAAGGCCGCAGCCACACGCTTCGGCAGCGGATGGGCCTGGCTCGTGGTGGGCGGCGGCAAACTGTCCGTGACGTCCACGGCCAATCAGGACAGCCCCCTGACCGACGGCCAGACGCCGATCCTCGGCCTCGACGTGTGGGAACATGCATATTACCTCAACTACCAGAACCGCCGGCCCGACTATGTCGCGGCCTGGTGGAATGTGGTGAACTGGGAAGAAGTGGCGAAGCGATTCGCGGCCTGCTAGGCCGTCACTTCCGGGAGGGACTTCACGGGGAGATGGCGCGACCGTCTCCCCGTGTTCTTATTACACTGAATTATGCTGGCCATTTTTTCGATCGCCCCGCACACCGGTGATAAGCACCTGTCGGGCTTCGTCGCCCAAACGCTGGAGTTGATCCGCCAGAGCGGCCTGGATCATCAACTCACGGCCATGGGTACCCTCGTGGAGGGTGAGCCCGAAGAGGTGTTCAACCTGATTCGCGACTGCCACATCATGATGCGTGACCAGGCGGACCGCGTCGGCACGAAGATCTGGATCGACGACCAGGTGGGCCGGACCGGACGCATTCGTGACAAGGTGGCGTCGGTAGAGGGCAAGCTGTCTGAATGACCGTGCTCCGGCGGAGCCGGTGGCGGGTTCCCGCCGCCGCGTGAGGTTCTATTCGCCCCGGCCTGCAGCGGAGACATCGTGATTGAAGCCACGCGACGCGCAGCACAGGTGAGCGCGGTGTCCGAATAGGCGCAAGCGACTATGGAAGAACTGATCAAGAAACTGCTCGAAGAACTGGGCGAGGACCCGGAGCGCGAAGGCCTCAGGAAAACGCCGGAGCGCGTCGCGAAGTCGTGGAAGTACATCACGCGCGGGTACGGAGAAGATCCGGCGGCACTGATTCACGGCGCGATATTCGAGGAAGAGGTTCGCGAGATGGTATTGCTCAAGGACATAGACTTTTTCAGTGTCTGCGAGCATCACCTGCTGCCGTTTATCGGCAAGGCCCAGGTGGCGTACATTCCCAACCGGCGCATCGGCGGCCGCTCCAAACTGGCGCGGCTGGGGGATGTGTTTGCGCGACGCCTGCAGGTGCAGGAGCGGCTCACCCGGCAGATCGCCGAGACGCTGCAGGCGGAGTTGCGGCCGCAGGGCGTGGCAGTCATCATGGAAGCCGAGCATCTCTGCATGCAGATGCGCGGCGTCGAAAAGCAGAACTCCGTCGCCGTAACCTCGTGCATGCTCGGCGTGTTCAGAGACAACCTGGCGACCCGTTCGGAGCTGCTAAACCTGCTGTCGCACGGCCAGAGGCGTGCCTTCTGATGGAACCAAGACTCCTGCTGCCCGATCGCCTCGTGGTTCCGCTCTTTCCGCTTGCCAATGCCATTCTGTTTCCGGGCGCACGCCTTCCGCTGTATATCTTCGAGCCGCGCTACAAGCGGATGATCGACGACATCATGGAGGCAGAACGGTATCTCTCCGTGGCACTGATACCGGGCAAGGATGAAAAGGACCGAACCCGCCGCGCCATCTGTGGTCTGGGGCACGTGGCGGAAATGGAACGCCTTCCCAAGAACGAAAAGAACATCGTGGTCGTGGGCCTGGAGCGCGTGCAGGTCATACGCGAAGTCGATTCGGATCCGTACATCCAGGCCGAAGTCAAACCGCTCGTGCAAAAGACGCCCGATGCCGATACGCATGAACAGCTGTTTGCCCGGTTGCGTGACGTGGTCAAGAGCTGGCTGTTCCGCATGCGTGCGGGCAATATGCGCCGCCTGGCGGAATTCGGCGGTGTGCGCAGTGTCGCCGAGATGTGTGACTTCTTCGGCGCATACCTCCTGGACAACACCAAGGAACGCCAGGCGCTGCTGGAGGAACTGGATGTCGAGGCGCGGGCGCTGAGGATCATCCGTCTTGTGGAGACTCAGCTTTATCGCTATAGTGCACCCTTTGAAAACTGACATGGGCTTTGCACTCCGAATCGTGGACCGGAGTGGCACGTAGCTTCAGGAGTACGTCGTGGAATTTCTCGATCAAACCATCTTTTATCTGGGCGACGAAGCCGTCCGCAGTGCCCAGTTGTTGTGGGCCGCATTCTTCGTGGTGGCCGGCGTCGTCGTCGCACTCTGGGGATCCACGTATGTGGGCCGCCACCTGCTGTGGAAGGGCACGAATGGACCCGAGGCCGCCCGGCTGATCGTCAGCGCGGTGCGGTGGAAGGCATTCGGTGTCGGCCTGCTGGCTGCGGCGGCCGCCCTTGGACTGAACGTTCTCCCGGTGGTCTGGATCATCCTCGGGCTGGGCGCCATCCTGGCGCTGGCCCTGCGTGAGACGTACGGGCAGATCACCTCCGGCGTCCTTCTTCTCTGGGAGCGCCCGTTTGCGCTGGGCGAACGCATCACCGTCGGTGACTACGAAGGCGAAGTAGAGGGCCTGGGACTGCGCGCGACGTACCTGCGTTCCGAAGACCGTCTCCAGACGATCGTACCCAATTCGTACGTGGCCACTCACACGATCACGAACTGGTCGCGAACCGAGGGCGGACTCCGCGTACGCGTTCCGGTGGACGTGGCCCCCGGTGCGGACAGCGGTGCGGTCATCGCGGCGCTTCGTAAAGCAGCCGAGCGCAACAACCGTGTGCGCAAATCGCCCTCACCCAAGGCCTTCCTGCTGGGCTTCGGCTCCCGCGGCATGCGCTACGAGTTGATGGTCTGGGTGTCCAATTACACGGAG